>JBBREE010000001.1:0-119716 GCA_038203255.1 Candidatus Moraniibacteriota bacterium
ATATTGGTTGGTATAGGTTTCTACTGTGCTGTTATAATTAGCCACGGTTTGATTTTCTTTTTTTACCACGCTATTGGTCTGGTTAGCTAGTCTATTAATCTCATCACTTTCCTCTTTTATTTTTTGATATTCTTCCTCCAAAGTCTTCTTCTCTTTTTTTAAGGCATCATACTCATCCTCAGGAGCTCCGCCCTTCGCATTCCAGTAGGCAACTTCCTCACTATACTTCTTAGAATCTTTTTTATATTTAGCCGAATCCCGAGCATAAGCATCCACTTTTTGCTTATATACGGCGCTCAAACTGTCATATTGATTTTTAAGCGTCCCATCAACCGCTTCTAAATTCTGCAGACTTTCTGTCAATTGCCCCGCCGCTTCCGATTGTTCCTGCCGACTATCATAAACTAGATTTATCTTAAAAGATGCTTCCGGATTATACGCAAGGAGAGTTTTGCCCTCAGCCTTATTCCAAACATCAGCGGCTTCATTGGCTAATTTCTCTAGCTCAACTTGAGAAACTCCAAATTTCGAATCAACATTACCAATAGAATATTCCAGTGGTTTTCCGCAAGGCTGATCCAATCCTAGTTTTTTTTGAATAACAATTCTCGCCTCTTGAGCTAACGGTTTTACCTGTTCTTTATTGGTCAAAATTATCCCCCAAAGGGAGAAGAGAGAGGCCAATAGTAAATATTTTAAAAAATTCTTCATCACATTTTCTCTTCAATATCATCTCGCAACCCATAAATCTCCGTCGTATTTTCAAATTCTTCGTCCGTCATCATATTCTTCAGAGTTGCTCTCATCGCCTTCACATTTCCAGTAGGACGCAACCCTCGACAACCTTGACACATCATCCCGGCGCTCGGGCAAACAGCGTTGCAACCGCCCAAAATCATCGGCCCAAAACACGGCTTTTTATCCAAAAGAAGACAGCGATTCCCGGCTTTTTTACATTCCACACAAACTGGAGAATCGGGAATAACCGGGATCCGACCCGCCAGAAGTTCCGGAGCATATTTCACGAATTCTTCCGCATTTATGGGACAACCCGGGAAAACAAAATCCACCTTCACAAAATTATCAATTTCCTTAATCTCTTCGTTATAGACGCCTCTTATATATTTATAGACATGTTTTATAGTATTGGTTTTTTCGTGATAATTTTTGATTTCCGGAATCCCTCCCATCGCCGCGCAATTTCCCAAAGCGCAAAGAATCTTAGCTCGCGCCCGGGCCTGCTTCAAAGTTTCCACATTAGCTTCTGTCATCGGGTTACCTTCCACGAAAACTACATCCAATTCTCCACCATCATCCTTCTCATCTTCAATTAGACGAAAATCTACCATTTCCACGCTCTCGGCAAAATTCAAAAAACGCTCTCCCAAATCCAAGAGCGCAAACTGACAACCCTCACAAGAAGTTAAACTCACGATAGCTATTTTCGGTTTTTTATTTTCCATTTTAAAAAAATTTAAATTTATTTCTGTTTTTTTATTTTAGCATAATTTTTGTTTTTATGGAATAATAGTATAAAGACTCAAAGCGGACAGTCCGCTGTAATCAGCGGACTGTCCGCTTTCTTCCCACAAATATGCAATCATTTTCTTTTCCCTCCAAAAACAAAGAACTTATCCTCGCTCTGGGCGCTGAATCGGCCGGCAATTTTTCAGTGTACAAAAATGGAAAAATATATTTTTCGGAAGACTTTGGTGATTTATCGGAAGAAAAAAATTGGCAAAAATATAAAAAAGAAGTTTTGGCCTATTTGAAAAATAATAATACTAAGCCTGCTATAATACTCACTGACCTCCATCCCCTATTCAATACTACACCTTGGGGTACTGAGTTATCTGAAAAGTATAAGGCCAAACATATTAGAGTTCAACACCACCACGCTCATATTTTCTCCGCAGTTGGGGATAAAATCATTCAAAATTCAAAATTCAAAATTCAAAATTCTACTTTTGGGATTGCTATGGATGGTACTGGTTATGGAACGGATGAAAAAATTTGGGGAGGAGAAGTATTTAAATTAAAAGTTAAAAGTGAAAAGTTAAAAGTTATTGAAAGTATTGGTCACCTCGAAAATCAAACTCTGCTTGGCGGAGAATTAGCCATTCGAGAACCGGCCAGGATGATAATTAGCATCCTAAGTAAATTTTTGGATAAAAAAGATATCTATCCTTTTGTCGAAAAATATTACTCCAAAAACGATTTTACTCTACTCATAAGCCAGCTTGAACAAAACTTCAATTGCCTGGAAACTTCCAGTGCTGGACGAGTCTTGGACGCCGTGTCACTTCTTTTAGGTTTTTGTGACAATACCAGGAAATATAAGCACGAACCAATCGATTTGCTCGAAAAAAATTCCACCACCCCCTATCCTAATCTGAAACCAAAAATCACACTTGGAAAAGATGGCCAATATATTCTTGAAACCACATACCTATTTAAATACCTACTTAAATACCCACCCAAAGACAAACACCACCTCGCCGCCACCGCCCAACTCTACCTCGCCCAAGGTTTATATGAAATTATACAAAAAAATATACCGGTTGCAAGAAATAAAATACCTGAAAATATCTTCGCTGCCGGCGGAGTCACCAACACTAAAATCATCTCCAACTATTTCGCTTCTAAAAATATATACTTAAATAATAAAATCCCCCGTGGCGACGGCGGACTTTCTTTTGGGCAAATCATCTATTTTTTGTTAAGTAACTAGTTACTTAACAAATTCTCGGCACCAATTTCCCTCTCGGCATTTCAACCCTTCGCAAGCTACCCAGTTCTGTTTTGACATATACCCCATTGCCTTTTTCGGCAGTCCCAATAATCTTAGCCTCCGGGTTAAATTTTTTCAATATTTTTAAAACTTTCTGCGAGTGCTCTTTGGAAACTGAAGCGATAAAACGACCTTCGGAAGCCAGTGAAAAAATATCAATGCCGAGAAGATCAGTTACGGCCACAGTTTCTTTTTTGTAGGGCAAAGTTTTTTCGTCGAGCACCACTTTCACTTTTGATTTTTGGGCAATTTCAATAATATTAGCCGCCAGGCCTCCGCGCGTCGGATCTTTGCAAGCATTGAGAAATTTTCCCACTTTCTCGATTTCTTTGTTTAAAGGCTTGCAATCGCTTTGAATTTTTGGTTGATAATTAAATCTCTGAGCTAAAATAGTGACTGTGTGTTCACCTAAATCTCCGGAAGAAATAATGACATCTCCCACTTTAGCACCGGAATTGGAAATGACTTTCGTGGCTAGACCCACTCCTGATGTGGTGATTTCAATTTTGTCGATTTTGCCTTTTTCTGTCACCTTAGTGTCCCCCGTCACAATCGGCACGCCGGCCATTTCAGAAACCTTATTAATAGACATGATAATTTTTTTGAGATCACTAATTGGAAAGCCTTCCTCCATCACAATACTCAGTGACACCCCAATCGGCCTCGCACCCATCACCGACAAATCATTAATCGTGCCGGACATCGCAATTTTTCCGATGTCTCCGCCCGGGAAAAACAATGGATCAACAATAAAGGCATCAGAAGTAAAGACCAATTTTTCTTTTCCAAGGTCAAATGTCGCTGAGTCATCCTGCGTGTTTTTCCACTTCCCTTTTACTTTTAAAATCCCTCTGATTTCAGAAATAATCTCGCTCGATTTAGCTCCTCCACCACCCATATCTAGGGTTATATTATCAATATTTTTCATAATTATATGCTAATTTAGCTATCTAATTAGTACCTTGGTAGTTTACATCCTATCATATCTATAGGAAACGTTGCATCCACCCTCCACCGACACCATGCACGGACCCACGGGATTATCCGGTGTGCAAACTTTCCCGAAGAGCGGACACGCCTTGGATTCCATAAGACCCCGAACGACGTCTCCGCATTTGCACCCGGCTGGATCTTTTGAGTGCGAAAAATCAACTCCGTCTAAGATTTTTTTGTATTTTATCCGCGCATCAAACGCCGCATATTTTTTTCTGATTTGCATACCGGAATTTGGGATCATTCCAAAACCTCGCCATTCTCCATCCGCCTCTTTAAAAACTTCGTCTATAATTTTTTGGATTTTTAAGTTTCCTCCGTCTTTCACTAAGCCAATATATTGATTTAAAACCTCCAAATCATTATTTTTTATTTGTCCAAGAAGCATTAGAATCCCTTCTAAAACATCTTGCGAAGAAAAACCGGTAATAACCTGAGGAATTTTTAATTTTTCATAAGGCCTCTTTCCAATGACCACACTCACGTGACCCGGGTCGATGAAGCCATCTACTTTAAGTTCACCCATTTTTAACAGTGCCTCCATGGCAGGGAGAAAAAATTTATGCGCGCAGTAAACCGTAAGTCCATTTTGAATGCCCCAAGCTGTCATTGGCGCCGTCGTTTCAAATCCCAACCCAAAAAAAACCAACTCAGGATATTTTTCCTTAAGTGTCATTGCTTCTTCTACGGAATATACGTCAAAAACTTGGGCACCCTTTTCCCTGGCATTGTCGAGACTGCCAAAATATCCCGGCACCCGCATGGCGTCTCCGTAAGTGGCCACCGGAATTCCGGCCGTAGCTAAATTCACCACCGCGTCAATGTCGCGCTGAGCAGTGACGCAAACCGGGCAACCCGGCCCGGTAATAAGTTTGACATTTTTTGGCAAGATTTCTCGAATTCCGTAACGAGAAATGACCTGAGTGTGAGTGCCACAGACTTCCATTAAGCTTACAGGTCTACTAATTTCTTTAGCAATTGCGTTGATTTTTTGAATAAGTTCTTTCATTTCGTTAAATAGAGTCACGAGTAATTAGTCATTAGCTGTATAATCAGGCTTTCAAATACCCCTCCATCTCATTCACATAATCCCTATCCATCTTCTCAATTGCAAACCCGGCGTGTACCATTACGTGTTCCCCAATTTTCACGTCCACTAAAGAAATATTAATTTCCTTTTGCACGCCTTGAAAATCAACTTTTGCCAGTTGACCATTAATCTTTAAAATTTTCCCTGGGATAGCAAGGCACATATAAAAAATATTATTCTTTAATTTTTATGCTTTGTCCTCCTCCATTCTCACATCCTTCCGGGCAAATCATTATTTCCAAAAAGTCATAATGTTTTTCTTTTGCAAATTCCGCTTTCAGGGCATTTCCTATTTCAACCACTCCATTGGCCGAGCCAACGGAAAATTTTCCTTTAATCTGAGAAGAAACAACTCGTGACAATTGGCCATATTCATACAAATTTTCATACTGTTTTCCCGCTCCATCCAAAAATTTATCCACCTTGCTACTCTTAATTTCATCTTTTTCCATTTTTTTCTCACGTACAATGCGTCCCAACTCTCGCACGGTAGTGATATGATCAATATTTTTTCCTTGCAATTTTTTTCGCGAGGTACAAGAACTCAAAAGAATGACACGGATTTTTTTAGGATCTATTTTTTCGGACGTGGCATATTCTCCCTTAATTGCTTCCGACATTAATTCTTCCGGTCGTTTGGTTTTTAAAATATTTTTAGTTAGGGCGGGATAATATTTCTCAATGTAAATTTCCGCGCTTGGACAAAAATTACTCAGGTGCATTTTTTTTATTCCCTTTTTGGCGTGATGCGGATGAATTTCTTCCACTACTTTTCCCACGTAATTTTGAAATCCCCAACTCAAATCGAAGATTTTTTCGCATCCCAAGGCTCGCAAAAAACCTGTCAAATCCTCCAAAGTAGATACATTCTCCAATTCATTCTCAACGCTGGATAAGATGGCCGGATCAACAATGGCCACCGAAAGGATGTTGATGTCATCTAGGTCAGCCATCACTTTTTGAATGTCTCCTTGATCAACTAAGGCTCCGGTCGGACAATGCGCCACGCACGCTCCACAAAAAAGACAATCCAGTGTTTCATTATATGGCGTTCCAACCACTACGTCCCCAGCACGATGATTAAAGCCATATGAAGAAATTGGACAGATATTGATGCACCGCCGACACTCTACACAGTATTGTGAATCGCGAACAATGACTGGATTTTTTTCATCCACGACTACCCGTGACCAGTTCTCGCGCAAGAGTTCATTTTCCTCCCCTGAAGTCATCTCGCCACGCCGTGGCACAAAATGAAAATTCTCAATTTTATATTCCTGCGCCAAAGTTTGTAATTCACACTGTCTGTTTTTTTTGCATTTAACGCATTTCCCGGCATGATCAGACCAAAGCAGTTCCAAATTTATTTCACGCGCTTTTTTTATCTTCTCTGACTCCGTCGTCACTTCCAGTCCTTCGAAAACTTTGGTCGTACAAGAAGTTACTAATTTATCAGATTTATTAGTTTCAACGAGACACATCCGGCAAACTGCTTCACGCTTAAGTTTACCATGCGAACACAATGTCGGAATACGTATCCCCTCACGCCGACACACATCCAAAACAGTTTCGTTTTCTTTGGCCGAATATTCTTTTTTATTTATTTTAATTTTCATATTCTAAAATTTTATCCTAACTTCCCCAAACGCCCTAAATATTTAAAATCTTAAGCTTTTCCACCGCATCCCTCACGGCTGTGGCCGCAAACTTTCCCAATGGGCAAAAAGATGTGTTTTCGAGAGCCCATAAGATATCTTGCATAGCTTCTCTGTCCCGCTCGGAAATTTCTCCGTCTTGTAAACGAGAGATAATCTCATGTAAACGAAAAGTGCCTTCTCGACATGGCACGCATTTACCACACGATTCGTGACGAAAAAATTCCGTCCAACTCAACATCAACTCATATATATTAGCGGTTTTATCCACCACCACGATTGCACCCGAACCAAGCGGAATAGGACAATCGCGCGAAAAAGTGAGCGCCGTGTCTAATTCTTTTTCAGTAACGAGATGTCCAGAGGCTCCGCCAATTTGAGCAAACCAAAATTCTTTCTCATCTTGCATCCCGCCACCTAGCTTATCAATTAGAAAACGAATTGTTATGCCGGTTGGTGCCTCCACTACTCCTTGGTTCTTGACAACCCCGCCCAAGGTATATAATTTCATCCCTGGTGAACAAGTGGCCCCAATTTTAGCATATTTTTTACCACCGTTCAAAATTATCCAAGGGAGGTTGGCAATAGTCTCCGCGTTATTCACGCAAGTAGGTGCCCCAAAAAGTCCCACCGCCGTAGGATAGGGTGGCCGCAATCGCGGTTCTCCACGATATCCCTCAATAGAATTCAAAAGAGCAGTTTCTTCTCCACAAATATAAGCTCCCGCTCCAGAAAAAAGTTCCACGTCTAAATCATATTTTGTACCTAAAATACCCGGGCCCCATAAATTTTTCCTGCGTGACTCTCGCAAAGCGTATTCTAATATTTCAAATTGTTTTTCGTAATTTCCATTAATGTAAATATAGGCCTTGTGAGCACCTATAGCGAGAGCGGAAATAATTATTCCTTCTAAAAGTATGTGCGGGTCGTTATCCACAATCATTCTATCTTTGTATGTTCCAGGTTCTAATTCGTCCAAATTACAGATAAAATATTTTTTATGCTTCTTGCTTTTGGCTACCATTTCCATTTTGTCTCCAGTCGAAAAACCAGCCCCGCCCCGCCCGGAAAGTCCAGATACCTTAACTTCTCCTATCGCTTCTGTCGGCTTCATCCCTGCTACAAATTTTTTCAAAGCCGAATAACCTCCAACTTCAATATAATCAGATATTTTAAGGGGATTAATTTTTCCCCAGTTTTTAGTAATTATTTTTATATCTTCCATTAAATTTAAAATTTACTAGATATATTCTCCTAATATCCTTCCTACTTCCTCCACCGCCACTTTTTCATACACCTTTCCATTAACTACCATAATGGGACCCTCCCCACATCTCCCAAAACAGCTTACTTTTTCCAATTTTATTCTCGGATTGTTTTCATCACCCACCTTCAGGTGGAACAATCTTTCTATTTCGTCAATTATTTTCCCGGAGTGGTTGATTGCGCAATGTGTAGAAAAACAAACCTGCACCATCACATCTGGTTGAGCTTCTACTTTTATCGCGTCATAGAAACTAGCTGTTTCATAAATCTGACTCAGAGGCACTGAAAAATAATCAGCCACTATACGAGAATTTTCCAAACTAATAAAACCAAAAGTAGTATTGATTTTCTTTAACGCCGGCAAGATATTCTCCCCATCAGTTTCATAATTTAAAAGTATTTTTCCAACAGTCATATTATTATTTTAACATATTAACCTATTAATACAGCATTCATTGCCAAAATACTAAAATATTAATATACTAACATAGATTAAGCGTTGTCCGAACTTCCAAATAATATGATTTTTTTCTTAACGCTTTCTTGCACTGCGTCCCTAGCTTGACCAAGAATATGACGCACGTCAAATCCCGGGTCATCCTTCGAATGAAAAATAGTACTCAAGGTGTTGACAAATGCTAAACGAGAGTTAGTGTCGATATTAAAACAATTCACACCCCGTTTAACCGCCTCAGCCGCCTTGCCATCCTCCCAATCAGACGCACCGTGCATCACAATTGGTATGTCTATTAAAGAGCGAATCTTATCTAATCTCTCCCAATCCGGCGTTTCTCGTTCTTTAAAAAAACCATGTGCATTTCCAATGCCAACTGCCAGGGCATCAATGTCAGTCTCCTCTACAAAATATTTAGCTTGTTCCGGATCAGTCATATAATCTTCCCAATTCACTTCACCCATCTTTTGTTCGCTCAGGTATGGCACATTGCCCAATTCCCCTTGTACGTCAACCCCCTTATCATGACAATATTCCACTACTTTCTTAGTAATCTCCATATTATCCTCAAATTTCTTGCGGCTGCCATCATACATTACAGAAGTAAACCCATTATTTACAACTCTTTGTATAATTTCAAAACTGTGGCCATGGTCCAAATGAATGCCAATCGGAATTTCCGGCGCATAAAATTCAGCATAATTTTTTATCATATGAAAAAGTCCTCTCCCGCCCGCGTATTCCAAGGTGCCTTCCGAGGCTTGGATGATAATGGGCGATTTCATTTCTTTGGCAGCGTTCACAATTGCTTGCGTCACCTCCATATTCACAGTATTAAAGGCGCCCACAGCATAACCACCTTCCTTAGCTTTTTCTAAAATTTCTTTGACTGATGTAATCATAAACTATAAATACGAAATTCCAATATCGAAATCCGAAACAAATTATATTTTTCAAAATATTAAATCCAAAACTTTTTTGAATTTTTGTCATTTGAATTTTTAGATTGTTTCGAATTTATGATTTCGTGCTTCGAATTTTAAAAAATTATCCTTTATTAATAATACTGGCGATTTTTACGAATTCATACGGCGAAAGGCTTTCTTTGCCAATTAAGGCTCCGTCCATTCCGGAATCCATACAAACATCTTTAACATTTTTAGCATTAACTGATCCGCCATAAATTATCTTCACTTTCTCCGCAATTCTCTTGCCGTATTTTTCCACCAAGACCTTCTTAATCAAAAGCCTAGCACTCATAACATCATTGGCTGTCGGCATATGGTCGGGATTATTAGAGCTGATTGCCCACACCGGTTCATAACAAATAACCACCTCTTCTATTTTAGCACCCACTATACCGCTTAAACAATTTTTAAGCTGTGTCGCCACCACTCGCGAACTGTCACCTCTTTGATCTTTTTCCCCTACGCAAAGAATGGGCTTCAGGCCGATTTTATTAGCAGCTATCATCTTCAGACTTATTTCCTCATCATTCTCACAAAAATATCGTCTTCTTTCACTGTGACCTAAAACCACATATTCGCCACCAAAATTTTTAATCATCGCCGGAGAAGTTTCACCGGTGAACGACCCTTGTCTTTCCCAGAACATATTTAGTCCTCCAATTTTTACTTTTTTTCCAAGTGTCTTAATAAAGCTTTCCAAATGAATAGCCGGCGGACATAAAACTAGCTCGACTCTGGAAAATTTCTTTCCAGCTATTTCTTTTTTGAATGATTTAAAATATTGTTCTCGTTCCAAGGGAGACAAGATATTCATTTTTAAATTCCCAATCACCAATTTTTCCATTTTTTCCATATCGTTTATTTTAAACTTCTCAAATTATCTTCCCAATCCAAAGGGTTAGCCCCGTCACAATTATTCCAGCAATAGCGCATCCGGCGAAAATCACCGGCAACGCTTTTTTGAAAGGCACCTCGAAAATAGAAGCTGCCACCGCTCCAGTAAAAGCTCCCGTCATCGGGAGTGGAATGGCGATGAAGGTGATAAGAGCCAGTGCGCCCCACTTTTCGAAACTTGCCTTGTTTTTCACAGTAATTCTTTGGATATATTTCTGCCAAAAATTATGCACAAAGGATACTTTTTTAATCACTATTTCTACTACCGGCTCCACAATTAAAACTACAAGAGCTCCCATGAGAGTGTTCCCAATAACTGCATAAAAAAAGGCTGCGAAAGGAGTCATGTGCCATTGCAAAATAGCCACTGGAATAGTCGCCCGTAATTCCGTGACCGGCATCATCGACAAAAAAAACACCGCCCACTCGTGCGGAAAATGCGAAAAATATGAAATGAGTAATTGTTGCATAAAATAAGTACTAAATATTTCTTAGAAAATCTGCTGCCTCTTCCGGCCGTATTGTAATGATTTCCACTCCAGTTGAAATTTCAAATCCTGCCCACACGTTCAGTTTTGGCAAAATCTCAATATGCCAATGAAAATGAGGATAATCTTGACCATCGCAAGGAGAAGTGTGAATGTAGAAATTTAAATCAGGATTATTCAGCCCTTCAGTGATCCTTCTTATGGCTTCGTGTAAGGCTTCTCCACCAGTAATTTTTTCCATATTGGTGATTCTTTCGAAATATGACTTATGCTTTTTAGGCATCACCCAAGTTTCAAAATTAGCTCTGGAAGCAAACGGACAAAAAACTACAAAGTCATCATTTTCAAAAACTATCCGTTTATTTTTTTCCTGTTCCCATTCAAGCATCGTGCAATAAACGCAAGCTTTATTCTGTCTATGATATTCTTCCGCTCCGTCGAGTTCGCTCTTCACGTATGGTGAAACAACTGGAATAGCCATTAGCTGGGAATGAGGATGTGGAATAGAAGCCCCAGCGCTCCGTCCATGATTATGGAAAATATCGATATAGTTGACCGATTTTTTATTCATCAGATCAATGTAGCGCGATTGATAAGCATCTAGGAGTTCCGCCACGGATAAGGCGTCCATTTGACCAATATGCTCTTCATGAGAACGCGTTACAATCACTTCATGATATCCCACGGCATCCATCCAGAAATAAGGGCCTTCTTCTTTATGGCGCATTGCTCCACCCTTCGGTCGGGTAAAGGCCGGGAATTTATTAGGAAAAACTCGCAAACTCCAATCGCCATCCTCTCTTTCATAAATGAGAGTGTCTTCTTCTTGCCCACTGGCTACCGGATCGCAAAACAAACAATTTTCTTTTTCACGCTCAGACTCCTCCAAATCTTCCGTTTCTTCTTTTTTGGCAAATTCATCCGGACGACGTCCTCTCGCCGTCGAAACCACTACCCAATCTCCCGTGACCAAATCTTGACGCAGCTCGCTCGTCTTATTTTCTTCTTTGGTTTTTTGAGTTTTCTCTATTTCCTCAACTAGTTTTTTTTCAATCGGCTTTTTCTCATTTCCAAAATTTATTTTTATTTTTGTCTCTTCTTCCATTTTTGTTATTATTTTTTTATTTTATACGCTCCACGCCACAGTCTCACACGAGTTTTCCACAAATCCCAAAGCACCTGGAAATAACCATTTGGACCAGTTAGACTCACTGTCGAACCTTCCTCATTGAGCCATCGGACTGGCATTTGTTTTATCTTAAAACCCAATTCTTTAGCTAACACAATAAGCTCAAAATCAAAACCAAAACGATCCACCACCATTCGACTAGCCACTGCTTCGGCTGCTGATTCGTTTAACATCTTAAATCCGCATTGCGTATCGGGATAACGCCAAAGTCCCAAAAGAATTCTGATTGCCCAATTCCCGGCGTCGCCCAAAACTTCCTTATATTTAGCCTGATGCACTTGCACAAATGATCCTTCAATATCCCGTGAACCGATAACCACATCATAACCATTTCCAAATTCCGGCAAAAATTTATCCAAGTGAATAATATCCGTCGAACCATCCGCATCAAAAAACAAACGAAATTCTCCTTTCGCTTCCAAAAGACCTTGTCTTACTACATATCCCTTACCATGATTTTCCGAGTTTTCAATCACGCGTAAATTTTTCAGTTTTCCTGTGTATCCTCTGGCCAACTCAGCCGTATTGTCGGGCGAGCCATCCACCACAATCACAAATTCATATTCATAATCTTTGTTAGAAAAATATTTGATACAAGTTTCTAGATTTTCCGTGATGCGATTCCCTTCTTTGTAAGCTGGAATGATAACAGAAAGATATGGTTTCGTTTCCATTTGGCTAAAGTTAATGTTTATTTAATTTATTGCATTTCGCACATTTATATTTTAGCAATTTTTCGCAATAATGTCTAGAAACAAAATTATTTTCTTTATCAACTCCCCTACTACGTATTCTGTTGACTAAAATCTTTGTCTATGTTAAAGTTTAAAACCACGAGAAAAGTAGTCCTCTGAAAAATCAGCACTTTAATAAGGGAGCCAAGCCATGGAAAATACCTCTACGCCCATCAATCAATCGTACGAAAAAATTCCAACGAGAATACTTTTATGGGGAATGCCCGTGCTTTTTTTCGCCCTAATCCTCTGGGAAATCCCGGATTTGGGCCAAGGAAAAACAATCTTCTCAGGATGTCACATTGCCTCTTCACTAGGAATGTTATACTCCGTGATTATTTTATCAGTTTTAGTCTGGAATCATTCCTCGGGGCTTACCGGTGAGATGCTGGTTGAAGTTGGATTGATACTATTATTTATAGTTGTCCTTCTTTATGAGATTCCAGAAGATTACACTCGAAGGGCGGTAGACGATTACCATGCTCTTTGCATGTTTACATCGGTTATTTCAGCCATGCAAGCGATTTTTCACCGCAACTAATCGCCCGCGATAAACAAAACAGCCTGCCAAGGACTCATCCTAGCAGGCTGTTTTTATTTTTTTATACTAAAATTTTAATATACTAGAATGACTTATCCAACCAACTTTGCAAAATTATCCTAGCGCTTTCGGCGTCATCAATTTTTCCGACTCGCTTCATCCCCTTTTCAATTAGATTATCTTGCGCCATCTTGGTGGTGAACATTTCGTCTTGATATTCCACGCTAACTTCAGAAAATTTTTTCTCAATAAGCAACCCAAAAATCTCCGCCGGTTTTTCTTTTTTGTCTTGCTTCAAATACCCGGGAGAACCAATGATAATTTTCCCAACACTTTCTTTTTCAATAATTCTTGTGAGATTTTTCAAAAAATTTTCATCGTTTTTGAGTGTGATATAAGCGAAGGCAATTTTCGTCTCCAGGTCCGCCAAAGCTAAACCGACCTTGGCCGTCCCAAAATCTATCCCTAATATGTGGCTTATTACAGAGTCTTTTGGCATACCCATTGACATTATGTTATAATTATGCTACAATTAATAATCAGTGACGATGTCCTTTATTTTTGGCTAAGCTTATTGTTTAAACTAGCCTATTAAAAAGTGGTTAAGAAAATTCTATCTACGGGGGATAAAATGTTTAAAAAGATTCTATACTGGTTGTCAGCTACAATAGGTTGTTTATCCTTTCTTTCATTTATTTTAGCTTTCATACTCTTTGACGTGATAGCTGAAATAAATTGGGATAACTTTTCCCTTATTGCCAACCTCATAGTATTGGGATTTCTGGTCTTATCGGTTATATTCTTTTTTATAGCCATAAGGCTAAGAAACCAAATTGCAGTGAAAAATCTGCAAAAAAAGTTGCACCAACCCAGAGTAATAGCTTGTCCTCATCCTCAAAAAGATAAGTTTCTAGATATAGAGGTTGAGAAACCTCTCGAAAATGAATAGCTTCTCATAGCTTAACCTATATAAGACCTTACGGACAGAAATATCGTCCCTAAGGTCTTTTTTTATGAACAAAATCAGTCTGTAAAATAACATGAACCTTCTCTCCTATCTCGTCAAAATCTCACACCCTCCTTTTTTCACTAAAACAGTGTCTTCAAAGTGCGCAGAAAGCTTACCATCTTTAGTAGCAAAAGTCCAACCATCAGGAAGCATTTTAATGTAACGTGTCCCTTCGTTTATCATCGGCTCCAGGGCCAAGGTCATTCCTTCTTTAAGAACAATATCCCTCCCTTTTGTTTTATAGTTTGGGATTTGCGGATCTTCGTGCAAATCACGCCCCACGCCGTGTCCTACTAGTTCACGAACAACCGTAAATCCGTGCGCTTTGGCATAACCTTCCACAGCCGTAGAATATTCAGACAACTTGGCACCAGCTTTAATTTGTTTAATGCCTTCGTCCAGCGCTCCTCGTGTGGCGTTTACCAATTTTCTGGCAGCTGGAGATACAGCCCCAACTTCAAAAGTGCGCGCCATATCAGTAATAAATCCATTATATGTCAGCCCCACATCAATCTTCACAATATCTCCTTTTTTAATAATTCTTTTTTTATTAGGGATACCATGCACGATTTCATTATTCAAAGAAACACAAAGTGTGGCCGGATAGGGATTATGTTTCTCGCCATATCCCTTAAAGGATGGGTCTCCACCACAACGAAAAACAAGCTTTTCAGCCAGTTTGTCCAGTTCTTCAGTGCTCACGCCGGGCGCAATTTTTTTCCCCACAGCCTCCATAATGCTCGCCAGAAGCTTGCCGCCTTTACGCATCACCTTTATTTCTTTTTCATTCTTGATAAAAATCATACTTTCCTCAAATTAGTCTATCATTTAACTCCTCCATAATATCCTTAGAAACTTTTTCGATTGATTGATCACCATTAATCTCAATTAGTTTTTCCTGTTTTTCATAATACTCTATGACCGGAGTAGTTTCTTCTTGAAAAACTTGCAGTCGCTTAGTGATTCCTTCCTTAGTGTCATCTGTGCGCTGGATAATCAGACCGCCACACGCCCCGCATTTTTCCTTATCGTTTTGGATGTCTTGCCCCATGATGAAAACTTTTTTGCATTTACTACAAATCCACCTTTTAGAAATTCGCTTGAAAGATTCCTCTTCGGATAATTTTATATAAATAGCCGCGTCAGTATGTCGACCAAAAGAATTCATCGCACTTTCAAAATATTGAGCTTGATCAATATTGCGAGGAAAACCATCAAAAACAATGGATTTCTCTCGTGGAAGACTGTTAAGTTTAATAGTGAAAACTTCTTCCAAGATTCTTGCCGGCACTAATGTTTTAGTAACGTTTTGAATTTGCCAGATTTCTTTGCCAACCTTAGTGTCAGTAGCTGCCACCTCGCGCAAAAACTTTCCCATATCGATATGCTCAGCATCGAAGACGCTCGCCAATTTTTCTGCCTGCGTCCCTTTGCCAGAACCCTGAGGACCAAATACGATAATATTCATAAGATTGTTGTAAGTGTTGTAAGTGTTCTATCTCTTCGCTCGTTGTATTTGTTTAAAGTTGCATCTTTAATATTTTCAACATCTAAAACATTTACAACATTTAGAACGTCTTAAAATCCCTCATAATCCCTCATAACAAGCTGTCCTTCTATTTGCTGAATCATTTCAATCACCACTGCCACCACAATTAAAAGTCCCGTGCCTCCCACGGAGATTGAACTCATGTTGGTAAAGCCTTGCACAATGAAAGGCAAAACGGCAATGAGTCCTAAAAAAGTAGCTCCGGTCAAAGTGACTCGATTCATAATCTTATACAAATATTCTTCCGTATTTTTCCCGGGACGAATGCCGGGAATATAGCCACCTTGTTTTTGCAAATTTTCTGCAATATTATTAGGGTCGAAAACCACGGCGGTATAAAAATAGGTAAACGCCACTACCAGAACAAAATACATAATCCCATAGAACCAATGATTTTGAAAAACATTCCCCACTGTGCGAGCCACACTAGCTACAGTCGGGTTGGATGCATTAGCTAAAAAATTAGAAACCATTCCCGGGAAAAGCATTATGGACATGGCAAAAATAATCGGAATCACTCCGGCTTGATTAATGCGCAGTGGTAAATGAGTAGAAGAACCACCATACACCTTATTCCCCCGAATCCGCTTAGCATAAGAAATCGGGATGTTTCTTTGACCTTCGGTGATATAGACAATTGAAGCAATCGCCGCAATCACAATAATTAAGAAAATAATATAAGTAAAAAGTTGAGAAGAATCCCAGGTGGAAGCGATACGCGAGATTGTCGAAGGTAAGCCGGACACAATTCCCGCAAAAATAATGATGGATACTCCGTTCCCAATTTTTTTCTCAGTGATAAGCTCTCCAAGCCAAGTAAGAAAAATTGTCCCGGCCACAGCCGTTATAATGATAGAAGCCATTTGGAAAGCACCCTCGGGCGCCATAATTTGTTGCGAGCGAAAAAGAGCGATCATTCCCACTGTTTGCAAAGCAGCCAGGGGCACAGTGAGCCATCTTGTCCATTGATTAAACTTCTCTCTCCCCGCTTCCCCCTCTTCTTTGTGAATCTGGTTGAGGCGTGGACTCACCATGGTGAGTAGTTGCATGATAATCGAAGAAGTAATATAAGGACCAACACCCAGCATCACAATTGAAATACTAGAAAGACCACGTCCGGAAAAAAGATTTAGAAGACCAAAAAATTGGTTTCCTTCAAAGAAAAGTCTCAGTCTGTCCTGGTCAACACCTGGAATTGGAATGTTAGCCGCCAAACGGAAGACAACAAGAAGCATCAGGATAAAGATTATCTTATTCCTGATTTCCTTGGTTTTGAAAATTTGAATTATTTTATTGAACATTGATCACTGTGTGCATTAAGCTTTAATCAATGGAAAATTCTATTTTTCCTTCTGGTCTTTATTTTTTATTTACGATAGATTTAGAAGCAAGAACTTTTTCCCCGAAAGTGAATTCTATTTTCCCATCTGCTGGACCAAGAATTTTCACTCCACGGTGAGCATCAGCCCTTTTCAAAAGTTTATTTTCAATTAGAACTTCCCGGGTAATTTCTCCTCCAGTCTTAATTTTTTTTGCCAAAGTGACAAACTTAATTTCAATCGGCTTAAGATGAGGTACTTTAAAGCCTTTCTTCTTTTTCATGTGGTCAATAAGAGTTGAACGTCCTCCTTCAAAAAGCGGATCAACGTGTGCACCACTACGAGCTTTTTGCCCCTTACAGCCTCGTCCGCTGTAGGTTCCCTTTTTTCCACCACGCCCAACAGTCTTTCTCTTTTTTCTGGGCGTACTAACTTTTAAATCATTAATCTGCATATGCCTGATCTTATTTAAGATTCTTTATTACTTATTTCTTATCACTAACTCCTTCTTTTTTTTCGTCTGCCTCGCCCGTTCTTTCTCGTCTGCTTCTAGCATGTTGCAAGCTTTCCAAGGCCTTCACTGTTGCTCGAGCCACATTCAGCTTATTAGCTGTTCCCAAAGATTTCGAAACAATATCTTTAATTCCAGCAAAATCAACCACTGAGCGGACTGCTCCTCCAGCCACAATTCCTCGTCCCTTAGCAGCTGGCTTTAACATCACCTTTGCGCTCCCGTCTTTCATGAAAACATCATGAGCAATGGTATTTTTCTTAACTGAAATTTCCACCAAATTTTTCATAGCATCGTCATAAGCTTTCTTGATAGAATCGGAAACATCTGCGCCCTTACCAACGCCCACACCTACTTTTCCTTTTCTATTTCCAATGACCAAAGTCGCACGGAAACGGAAACGGCGTCCGCCTTTTACCACGCGAGTCACTCTCGCCAAGTCTAAAAGCTTCTGATCATATTCAGGTTTTTCTTTCTTAGTTCTTGATCGATTGTCTCTAGCCATATTCGCTTTATCTAAATTAAAAGTCTAGTCTTAAACTTTTAATTGATTATTAATCTTTTAACTAAAATTTAAGTCCTGCTTCTCTCGCACCGTCCGCGAAAGCTTTCACTTTTCCATGATATTTATATCCGGATCTGTCAAAAACAACTTCTGTAATCTTTTCGGCCTGACATTTTTCGGCAATAGCCTTCCCCACTAGAGAAGCTCCCTTGATATCATTTTTTGCCTTAAGTTCAGTTAGACTACAAAAAGCCATCGTTCGTCCAGTTTGATCATCAATTGCTTGCGCATAAAAACCTTTCAGACTTCGAAAAACTGTCAGTCTTATTTTGCTCACTCCTTTGGAAATCTTAGCGCGAACACGTTTCTTTCGATGGAGTCTTAAATTGTTTTTACTAGTCTTCATGATTTTATTGCTTACTTATCTTACAAAAATTGTATAAATTATTTAGCTGTACCGGCCTTCTTACCGACCTTTCTTCTTACTATTTCCCCTTGATATCTAAAACCTTTTCCTTTATATGGTTCAACTTTTTTAAGTGATCTAATCTCAGCGGAAAATTGTCCCACGCGTTGTTTGTCTATACCGGAAACTGACAAAATGCCACCGTCCTCCACTTTAACAACAAGGTCATCTGGCGTTTCCACTTCTACTGGGTGAGAAAATCCAAGTGCCATCACTAATTTCTTGCCTTGCATTGACATACGAAAACCCACTCCTTGCAGTTCCAATTTTTTTTCATAACCGTCCTTTACTCCAATAATGAGATTGTTGATCAGTGATCTGGTCAGCCCCCAAACAGCCATTGCTTCTTTGGTACTACGCCCTTTTTCTACGATGACCTCTTTCTCAACAATACTAACTTTTGACTGAGGATTGATTTCCAATTTCAGTGTACCTTTTGGGCCTTTCGCCTCGAAAAAACCGCCTTCGAGTTTAATCTCGACTCCTTCTGGGATTGCTATTGGTTTTCTTCCGATTTTAGACATATAATTTCTTGAATTTAACTTAATTTCTTGACTACCAAATTTCACAAATATATTCCCCGCCCAATTTCATCTTTTTCGCCTGCTCACCTGTCATGACTCCTTTGGAGGTGGAAACGATGGCTACTCCGAAATTATTCTTAACATCCTTAATTTCTTTGCCTTTAATATAAATCCGCTGTCCCAATTTACTCACCTTTTTCATTCCGCGGATCGCTGGCTCTTTTTCAGTATTGGAAATTTTAAAATATTTTAAACCGATCTTTATCGTCCCAAAACCTTCGTTGTCCTTAGAAACAGTTTCTACAAAACCTTCTTTTTGCAAAATTTCAGCCAAAGCAAATTTAAACTTAGAAAATTTTATTTCTACTTCCTTATGCCCAGCGAGTTGAGCATTTCTTATTTTGGTTAACATTTCAGCTATCTTATCCATAATTTATTGAGTTTAAAATATTTTTCGAGTGACACTAATCTATTTGATATATATAAATCTTTCAATTTTTAATCTTTAATTTGCATCACCTTACCAAGATGCTCTTTTGACTCCCGGGACTTGCCCCGTGCTAGCTAGTTCTCGAAAACATATTCGGCAAATATCAAACTGCCGCATATAACCATGCTTTCGACCGCATTTCCAACATCGGCGAACCGAGCGGGTGGAAAACTTTGGTTTTTTTCTAGCTCTTGCTTCTACTGATTTCTTTGCCATATATATTAGTCCTCGCTTAACTATTTATTACTTTTATCGGAAATCCTAATACTCGGAACAACGCTAATCCTTCTTCCTTACTTTTAGCACTCGTGACAATCGTAACTTGAAAAGGGAAAATATTTTTCACTTGTTCCGGGAGAATTTCCGGGAAAATCAGATGTTCTTTGATTCCTATATTTAAATTACCTTCAGTATCAACTGCTGACAGTTCAATCCCATGGAAATCTTTTACACGAGGTAAAGCGGCGGAGACCATCCTTTCGATAAAATCCCACATACGTGTGCCTCGGAGTGTCACTTTCATTCCAACTTCTAATCCTTCTCTGATCTTGAATCCGGCGATTGATTTTCGTGCTTTAGTTTTCAAAGGTTTTTGACCGGTAATAATTTCCAATGCTTTAAAAATATCATCTACCTTAGCATTGTCATTTAAAAATTTTCCCACTCCAATATTTACTACGGCTTTTTTAATCCTAGGAACTTCGAAATCGTTGGTCAGTTTAAACTGCTTTTTCATTTCAGCCACAGCTATTTTATTGTACTTCTCGTGAATGCTTTGCATAGTTTTGAAACTTATTTACAGTTTATATTTCTCCTTTACATTTCTTACAAATTCTAATTTTTTTATCTTTAGTAATTTCATACCCAACTCTCGTAGGTTTGGAACATTTCGGGCAAATTAAAATAACATTAGAGACAGTCACCTTCCTTGGCAATTCCACGCGCTGTCCTTCTTCACCTTCTCGTCTGGGACGCATATGTTTCTTCACCAAATTCAGTCCTTCCATAGTGACTTTCGCCTCGGCTGGATAAACACGTAAAACTTTAGCTGTTTTTCCGCTGTCTTTTCCTGCCAGCATTTTTACTATATCGTTTTTCTTAATTTTCATAATTTTGTTGTTGTAGTTGTTATAATTGTTGTATCGCTTCGCTTGTTGTACTTGTCATTATTTTCTCAGCTATAACATTTACAACATTTTCAACATCTACAACACTTCCGGGGCTAGTGACACTATTTTATTAAATCCTCCGTCTCTTATCTCTCTCGCAATCGGTCCAAAAATTCTAGTTCCTTTGGGCTCTTTCCCGTCTACAATGACTGCGGCGTTCTCATCAAATCGGATATATGAACCGTCTTTTCGACGAAATTCCTTTCTTTGCCTCACAATCACCGCCCGCACCTTATCACCTTTTTTGACTAGACCACGCGGTTCAGATAATTTAACTGAAGCAACTACGATATCTCCGATCCTAGCAAAGCGTTTTCTGGTGCCACCAAGAACCCTAAAGCATTCTATCACTTTGGCTCCGCTGTTGTCAGCTACTTTTAATCTTGATTTAGGTTGAATCATATAGTTTTCGCTAGATTACGATATATTGTTTTTTCTTACTCATTGGACGACAGTTTTTTATTTCTACCTCATCTCCTATTTTATATTTATTCTCTTCGTCATGCACAGCGTATCTCTTAGTATCCTTATATTTCTTCTTATATTTAGAATGAGTTTTATAAGATTCCACCGCCACCACAATAGTTTTGTCGCCTTTTTCGCTGACAACTACTCCTTTTTTTCGGGAAACTATCTTATTTTCTTTTACATTATTTTCCATATTGCCTGAGTCTGTTATTTTTCTTTAATTAAAGTTAAGATTCTCGCCACATCTTTTTTCTCTTTTCTGATTTCGCGGATATTTTTAACTTGTTTGGAAGCAATATCAAATCTGAGCTGTCTAATGCGCTCCAGTTTTTCTTTCACGGATTTCTTAGCTTCTTCCAAGCTATTTTCGCGAATTTTTTGGCGAGTTTCTTTAATCTTCATAATATTGTTATTGTAATTGTTGTAATTGTTATCCTTTGACCACAAATTTGGTTTTTACGTTCAATTTGTACGCGGCCAATCTCATTGCTTCCCTAGCCACTGTCTCTTTCACACCATCCATTTCAAATAATATCGTTCCGGGTTTGACTACTGCCACAAAATGATCAACTGCTCCCTTCCCTTTTCCCATCGGAGTTTCGTTTCCTTTTTTGGTCATAGGCTTATCAGGAAAAATTCTAATCCAAATCTTACCTCCGCGTTGAACATATCTAGTCATTGCACGACGAGCAGATTCAATCTGTCTAGCTGAAACAAGATTAGGGCTAAGTGCTTTCAAACCGAAACTACCAAAATTCACTTCGTTGTTGCGCCATGCCACACCGCGAATGGCTCCGCCTCGCTGAATCTTTCTGTGTTTTACTTTCTTTGGCATTAACATAATAATCTTCGCTAACTTTTAATTTTTAACTTCGTTGAAAACCTCTCCCTTATACAACCATACCTTTACTCCGAGTGTTCCATATGTGGTAAAGGCTGTCGCTCTGCAAAAATCAATATCGGCTCGCATAGTGTGCAATGGGACACTGCCCTTGGAAGCTTTTTCTGTGCGAGACATTTCTGCTCCACCCAAACGACCGGACATTTCCACTTTTGCACCCTTAATGCCCTTATTTTTCATCGTCTGTTCCAGTGCCATTTTCATCGCTCTTCGGAAAGGCATTCTTTTTTCTAATTGTTCTACTATATTTTGAGCAATGATAGAAGCACTTTCTTCAAAACGCTTCACTTCTTGCACTTCTATTTTCAAATTAACACCCTTGTTTATCTTAAAAAAATTCTGCTGAACATAAGATTTAATTTCCTCAATTCCACTTCCGCCTCTTCCAATGAGCACTCCAGGACGAGCGGTCTTGACGATAATCTTTATCATCTTAGCTGATCTTTCGATTTCCACTTCGGAAATCAAAGCTGCTTTCCATTTCTTGGAAATACCCAAGCGAATCTCAATATCTTGCCTGAGATTTTGCTTATATTCTCTTTTACTGAACCATTTGGATTTCCAATTCTGCGTAATGCCTAAGCGAAATCCGATTGGATTGATTTTATTTCCCATAAAATTTGACCTTGCAATCGTTTATTTAACTTTATTCAAATTACATTGACTTCCTACGAAATATCTTTTCTCCCCATTTATTCTTACTTTCAGTTTTACCATGCTTATCATCTTTATTATCCTCTATCTTCTCTCCTTTAATGGGCTTTTTCTCCTCTTTTTCTTCCTTTTCTTGATCCTTTTTCAGTTCTTTCAGTTGCTTCTTTTTTTCTTCCAGGCGTTTTTTCTTAGCTTCTTCCATTTCTTCCTTCGTCTTACGCCCCTTACCTTCAATCCTTTCCTCTAGCGTTAATTTTATCTTGGAAGTTCTTTTTAAAATTCTACCGGCTCTGCCGAAAGCTTTTGGCATCCATCTTTTCAAAACTGGACCGTCTCCAACTAAAACTTCCGAGACATAGAGATTATCTTTATCCAGTCCGAAATTATTTTCACCATTAGCAACCGCACTCAAAATAAGCTTTTCCATAAAGGAACTAGTTTTCTTGACGTTCACTTCTAATTGCCCTAATGCTTCAGAAACATCCAGTCCCTTGACTAAACTAGCCACTAATCTGGATTTACGCGGAGCGATTCTTATATTATTCAGTTGTGCAGTTACCTTTGCCATTGCGATATTTTTAAACCTTTAAACTTTTATTATTTCTTCTTAGCTGGTTCAGATGTCTTAGCAGCTTTAGCGGCGTCCAAATCTCTTTGTTTAGCGGCAATCTCCATTTCTTTTTGCATCTTACCACCGTGCCTGACAAATTTTCTGGTTGGAGAAAATTCTCCTAATTTATGACCGACCATTTCTTCTGAAACTACCACCGGGATAAAATCTTTTCCGTTATGCACGGAGAATGTAAAACCTACCATTTCAGGAGAAATTGCTGAAGCACGTGACCAAGTCTTTATTGGAGTTCGGTCCTCAGGCTTCTTATCTTTAATTTTTTTGATTAGTCTCTCATCAACAAAGAGACCTTTTTTCAAACTTCGTGCCATAATAGTTTTTTTCTACTTACGTTTCGCTCTTCGCTTAATTATAAACTTATTACTATATTTATGCTTCTTTCTGGTTTTCTTTCCAAGTGCTGGTTTTCCCCAAGGAGTCTTTGGATGTTTTAGTCCAATACCTTGACGTCCTTCACCTCCACCATGTGGATGATCTACCGGATTCATAGCGCTTCCGCGTACTCCAGGTCTCACTCCCATATGTCTTTTTCTTCCCGCTTTTCCGATAGTGATTGATCCGTGTTCAAAATTACTCACTTGACCAATAGTAGCAAAACAACTATTTTTTACCAAGCGGATTTCTCCGGAGGATAATTTTACCTGAGCATTGTTTTCATCAACTGCGGTGAGAACTGCTTTCGCTCCAGCCACTCTCGCTACTTGAGCTCCTTTGCCAGGGAAAAGTTCTACGTTTGAAATAATTGTTCCAACCGGAATGTTTTTTATCTTTGCTCGGTTACCCGGTTCGATAGGTGCGCTGTCAGCGGTTATAATCTTGCTGCCAACTGTCAAACCTTCCGCTGCCAAAATATATCTTTTTTCTCCATCAACATAATTAATGAGGGCGATAAAGCCACTGCGCATCGGGTCTCTTTCAATTCTTGCGACTATTCCCGGAATACCAATTTTATCTTGCATAAAATCAACTATACGGTATCGTCTTTTCACTCCGCCTCCTTGATGACGCACAGAAATTTTTCCACCACTTCTCCCCGCCTTATTCTTCATCTTGGCTAAAAGAGATTTCTCAGGAGTATTTTTATTGCTCAAAAGAGGAGACTTCACAATAGACATATCTCTTCTTCCGGCTGTATTCTTTTTATAAATTTTTATTGCCATATATGTGCCTTACAAAAACTGCTTATTTATTCCCGAAAATATCGATGCTTTCTCCTTCTTTAACGGTGACAATTGCTTTTTTATAGCTAGCTGTTTTACCCTCTATTCTTCCTCGCATTCTTTTCTTTCCACTGACATTAATCGTTCTAACTGAAATAGCATCAACCGAATATAGTTCCTTAATTGCTCGCTTTATCTGTCTTTTGTCCGCATTGCGAGTAACCTTAAAAATATATTTATTCAGTTGGGCTGCAGCCGTTGAAGCTTCCGTAATTATCGGTTCAACTAAAACTTTATGAGCCATCTTTTCAGTTGTATTTGATTCTTTTGCCATACTAGAAATTTATTATTTACCGTATTTCTCTTCTAAATATTTTACCGAGTCTTTCGACATTAGTAAATACTTATTATTGAGCATATCTAAAACATTCAATTGATCAGTTAAGGTGTTCACGATTTTAGCAATATTGCGACTAGCAATTCTCGCATCCTTTTCTCCATCGGCAAATGCAATCAGAGTACGCTTTTCCATCTTTAAATTATTAAGCGCCGTCACCATTGTCTTGGTTTTTTTATCTGCAAATTCAATCTTATCAACAATCTTTATCTCATTATCTTTAAATTTTCCACTCAGCACAGCTTTAATCGCCAGAGTGTTCATCTTTTTATTAATTTTTTTCTCAAAATTGCGATCATTTCTTGGTCCAAAAACTACGCCTCCCTTTTTCCAAAGTGGAGTTCGCACAGAACCAACTCGCGCTCGTCCCGTTCCTTTTTGTTTCCAAGGTTTCACGCCACTTCCTGCTCTTTCTCCACGAGTCTTGGTATGAGCCAACACCTGGCGTTGATTAGCTTGAATAGAAACAAAAACTTGTTTGACAAGGTCATCATTGGCTTTCGCACCAAAAACAGCTTCGGAAACTTCCATATCTTCCACCTTCTCTCCTTGCAAATTATAAACAGAAATCTTCATATTTTTTTACTTTACAGTTCTGACCGATACAATGTTACCAGGTATTCCTGGAACAGCGCCTCTTAGTCCTAAAACTTTCTTATCTTTATCTATAAAAACAACTTCAATGTTCTCGGTAGTAGCATTCACTCCGCCCATACGTCCGGCCATTCTTTTGCCCTTAACAACATGCTCCGGGAAACCAGAACCGATTGAACCAGGGGCGCGCAAATCATGTTTATGTCCATGAGTTTTTGGGGATCCCTTAAAACCGTGTCTTTTCACCACGCCTTGAAAGCCCTTAGCTTTCGTGATGCCACTGACACTGACAATATCTCCTACTTCAAAAATGGAAACATCAACAACATCGCCTTCTTTCAATTCAGTACTTTCCACGCGAAATTCTTTTTTCAAAACTCTCTTTGCAGTTTTTTTAATTTCTAATTGCACAGCGTTGTATTTTTCTTTTTTCTCAGTACAAACTAAACTGACTGTTGAGGCGCATTCAACTAAAGTAACGTTCTGAGCGCCTTCTTCATTATAAACCGTTGTCATTCCTAATTTTTTTCCGAGTATAAATTTCATTTGATTGCTTTAAATTTTTCTCTAATAAAATAAAAAATTGGCTAGTAACCAGCCAACGCCCACATAGGACTTTTAGGCTAGCTTAGTATCCGGATTTCCCTTTAGATCAAAACCCTCGGACTTTAACTAGTAACTTTTATTCTCTACATTTTAATCTCGATGTCCACTCCAGCCGGCAAATCGAGGTTAATCAAACTATCGATTGTTTTTGGAGTCGGATTCAGGATATCTATGAGTCGCTTATGTGTTCTCATTTCAAATTGATCTCTAGCATCTTTGTGCTTAAAAGTCGACCTATTAACTGTATACTTGCGTATTTCAGTCGGCAACGGAACCGGTCCGGAAATTCCAGCACCTGATCTTTCTGCGGTATCAACAATAAGCTTAGCTGACTGATCAATTATCTTATGATCATAGGCCTTAATCTTAATCCTGATTCTTGGTTTTACTTCTTCTTCTTGCTTGAGCATTAGTTTTTAAATATAACTGTCTATTTATGAGTAAATATATAACCTTACTCTATAATCCCACCCCGACTTTCGCCGGGGTAAGACAAAGAATAACCTTACTTCAATATTTTAGTAGCAACACCGGCTCCCACTGTTCGGCCTCCTTCTCTAATAGCAAATCGCATTCCTTCTTCCATAGCCACTGGTGCTCCCAAAACTACTTTAAAGCTAACAGTATCCCCAGGCATAACCATTTCTGTTCCTTCCGGTAGCATCACTTCTCCAGTCACATCAGTTGTTCTGATATAGAATTGAGGTTTGTAACCTTTGAAAAACGGAGTATGTCGTCCACCTTCTTCTTTGCTCAAGATGTAAACTTCACATTCAAATTCAGTATGAGGGGTGATGGAACCAATCTTGGCCAAAACCTGTCCTCTTTCCACATCTTCTTTTTTAGTTCCGCGGAGAAGTATTCCAGCATTGTCTCCAGCCTTACCGCTGTCAAGGGTTTTATTGAACATTTCAATTCCGGTCACAGTTGTTTTAGCGGTTGGGCGAAGACCCACGATTTCCACTTCATCATTCACATTGATTTCACCTCTTTCAATTCTTCCGGTCACCACTGTTCCACGACCTTCAATGGAAAAGATGTCTTCGATCGGCATTAAGAAAGCTTTATCTGTTTCACGAACCGGTTCAGGAATTTTTTCATCCAAGGCGTCCATGAGTTCCAAAATCGGCTTAGCCGCTTCGTCTTCAGCAGATGCTGATTCAAGTGCTTTCAAAGCTGAACCTCTAATAACTTTGGCATTTGCTCCGTCAAATTCATATTTGGTCAAAAGTTCTCTTACTTCTTCTTCGACAAGATCAATCAACTCAGGATCATCCACCATATCAACCTTATTAAGGAAAACTACGATTTCCGGCACACCCACTTGATGGGCAAGCAAAATGTGTTCTCTGGTCTGAGGCATAGGGCCATCAGTCGCAGCTACCACGATAATTGCTCCATCCATCTGAGCTGCTCCGGTAATCATGTTTTTGATATAGTCAGCATGCCCTGGGCAGTCAACGTGAGCATAATGTCTCTTTTTTGTTTCATATTCACAATGAGCTGTAGCGATGGTGATTCCACGCTCTCTTTCTTCCGGCGCTTTGTCGATTTCAGAAACGGCCTTAGCTTTGGCTTGACCTAAGAAACTCAAGACATGTAAAATAGCCGCGGTCAAAGTGGTTTTGCCGTGGTCAACATGACCAATTGTTCCGACGTTTACGTGAGGCTTAGTTCTTTCAAATTTTTCAGCTGCCATAATTTTATCTTTTGACGTATCCTCCGCGCCCCACTATAAGCGAGATAAATTCCGGAATACAATACCGGATTCGCGAAAGTTTACGAATTTTTATTGTTATTAAATTATTACAAAATTTAGTCTAATACACTTTCATTTTTTTGGCAAGTATATCCCCCGATTTGACAAGGTTAAACTGTTTTTTCGTATCTGATTTCATCGGTCATTTCAGCCCCGAGCTCTGCCATATCCATTTCTTCCATCGCCTGCTCTTCTTGCATCACTTTCCAACTGGCAATATCATTGTTAATCTTATCAACTAGTTCCTGCTTTGTCAAGCCCTCCACTCCTTCTTTTTTAATCTTCTTGAATTCCTTGAGAGATAGGAGCACAAAATACTGATCTTGCTCTTTTAAAACTGCTCTGCCCCCTAATAATTCCAAGGCTTCTTTGAGCTTTTTGTCTAACATAAAGAAGTGATTTACTTTCTTATCTTATGAAAGAATTTTAGCGTATTTATTTTAACGTGTCAAATTTTTATAGCTCTATAATAAACAGTGTGGTGGATAACTAAAGAAGTGGTAGAATTTAACAGGATAAATAATACTTCGCATACCAATCACTTTCCCAATTTCTTTTTATTTCCTAATTTTTTAAAATTTTTCTTGGAAACAACTAAGTGATCCAACTCCTTTTCCAATGCAAGTCTAGCGTCTCCAGCAACTTTCCCACCTCGGCCGGCATCGACTTTCAATTTTGGAACACCGAGAGAATTTTCATTGCGATGGATTTCAGTGGTCGAGCGTTCGCCTAGCATTGTGAAAATGAGCTCAAAATAATCCATCCGGGTTTTCGATTTCCTGCACCCGTTCGTATCCCACTTTGGCTAGCCAACGTTTTAACGGCTCAGCTTTAGAACTGGGGATGGATTGAATGATACGAAAAATTCCTTCCGTATTGGCGCAATCAGTTTCACGCATTTTCCCATCTGGGGCGACTAATTTCAACCCGTGACAAAATGTCACGACTTCACTTCCCTCTTCTAGTAGTCTTTGTTTTAACTTCCTCCAGTAAGCTCCTGCATCTACACTTTCCGTAAGCGCAAAACAGATATCCACTACTGAAAACCACCATTCATTCTTATAAATCACTTTGCGAATTTCCTTCCTTTGAAAAATCGCGATTTTTGTAATGGCGTTTTTATTTTCCATATTTTTTATTTTAAATTATTACAGTGCTATTATATCACTACTATATTCTTTTTGCAAGTGCCCCTCTCCCTACAAAAAAACAACCCCGCTTTCGTAGGGTTGTTCTGGTATCTTGAAGTTTTTTGAAAAACTATTTTTGCTTACCGCTTTGAATTTCTTCGGAAACATTTTTCGGCACTTCAGCGTAATTAGCAAATTCCATCACGTAGGATGCTCGTCCCTGAGTCATCGAACGAAGTTGCGTGGCATAACCGAACATAGCAGCCAAAGGCACTTCCGCTTCGATTTCTTTCACCATCGAGTTACCTTCGCCACGGTCATTCATTTCCTTGATGATTCCTCGTTTAGAGTTAATGTCTCCCACCACGTCGCCCATAAAGCCTTCCGGAGTGGTCACCACGACTTTCATAACCGGTTCCATAATGATTGGAGTGGCGCGTCTAGCTGCTTCTTTGAAAGCCATTGAACCAGCGATTCTAAAGGCCGCTTCCGAGGAGTCCACGTCGTGGAAAGATCCATCGTACACAGTCGCTTTAATGTCCACCATTGGGTATCCGGCTAAAACTCCATTGTCCATCGCATCTTTAATTCCTTTGCCAATTGGAGCGATATATTCTTGTGGGATAGCTCCTCCCTTAATTTCATCCACGAATTCAAAACCAACACCCGGCTCTTGCGGTTCCACTTTGACCCAACAATGGCCATATTGACCACGTCCACCGGATTGTTTGATATATTTTCCTTCGGCTTGAGCTTCAGCTTTAATGGTTTCTCGATAAGCTACTTGGGGTTGACCGATATTAGCTTCCACATGAAATTCTCGTTTCATACGGTCCACGATAATATCCAAATGTAATTCTCCCATTCCGGAAATAATAGTTTGACCAGTTTCCTCGTCAGTACGCACTTTAAAGGTCGGGTCTTCTTCCACTAGTTTTCGAAGAGCCATACCCATCTTTTCTTGGTCAACTTTAGTCTTCGGTTCTACCGCAATGGAAATCACTGGTTCTGGAAAAGTAATTGATTCCAAAAGAACAGGCTTTTCAATGTCGCAAAGAGTGTCTCCGGTCGTAGTAGCTTTCATGCCGACTAGGGCACCAATGCCTCCGGTATAGATTTCGTCTGTTTCTTCGCGATGATTAGAATGCATAAGCACAATTCGACTCACACGTTCTTTTTCTCCTTTAGAAGAATTCAAAACATAGGAACCTGATTTCAATTTGCCTGAATAGACGCGGAAGAAGGTCAGTTGTCCCACGAAAGGGTCGGTTGCAACCTTAAAAGCCAAAGCGGCAAAAGGAGCATCATCATCATATTTAATTTCCACTTCTTTTTCAGGATCTTTAATGTCCATGCCTTTAATACTTGGCACATCAACCGGAGAAGGCAGGTAATCCACCACTGCGTCCAAAACTAATTGCACACCTTTATTACGAAGAGCTGTTCCGGTAAAGACCGGTACGAGTTTAGTCGCGATCACGCCTCTTCGAAGAGCTGCTTTTAACTCAGGAACGCTGATTTCTTCCCCGCTTAAATATTTTTCAGTCAAAGCATCATCTGTTTCAGAAATTTTTTCTATCATTTTTTCTCTCCATTCCTTGGCTTTATCCAAAAGATCTGCCGGTATTTCCATTTCATCGACTACTTCACCCATTGGTCCGGAAAAAGTATAGGCTTTCATTTTCATAAGATCCACTACTCCTGCGAAGTCTCCTCTTTCCCCCATCGGAATTTGCACTGCCACGGCGTTCGGAGTCAAGCGATCCCAAATGGTTTTTAGAGCATAATAAAAATCAGCGCCTTCTTTATCAATTTTATTAATAAAACAAATTCTCGGCACCTTATATTTATCCGCTTGGCGCCAAACGGTTTCTGATTGTGGTTCCACTCCTTCTTTGCCGTCAAAAACCACCACTCCACCATCAAGTACGCGCAAAGATCTTTCCACTTCCACGGTAAAGTCCACATGACCGGGAGTGTCGATAATATTAATCTGATGGTCTTTCCAAAAACAAGTCGTAGCGGCACTCGTTATAGTGATTCCGCGTTCACGTTCCTGTTCCATCCAGTCCATAGTCGCTTCACCTTCGTGCACTTCTCCGATTTTGTGAGTGATACCGGTATAAAACAAAACACGCTCAGTCGTCGTGGTCTTTCCGGCGTCAATATGAGCGATAATTCCAATGTTACGATATTTTTCGATAGGGTACTGTCTGGGCATAAGCTTATTTTATGCTAAAAATTAAAAATAAAAAATTCGAAATCAAAAAATTCTAAACCCGAAACAAATTCCAATCATCAAATTTCTAAATCCAAAACTGTTTTTAGAATTTTGAATTTTGATATTATTTAGGATTTCGAAATTCGGATTTCGAATTTATCACCTGGATTACGCAAAATGAGCGAAAGCCTTATTAGCATCTGCCATACGGTGCACATCTTCTCGTTTTTTCATAGCTGCACCAGTTTTATTCGAAGCATCAATCAATTCTTCTGCTAATTTTTGGGCCATTTTCTTGCCTTTTTTAGCCGCACAAGCATTTTTAATCCAGCGGATAGAAAGAGTGGTTCTTCTATCTCCAGAAACTGGGACCGGGACCTGATAGTTAGCTCCTCCTACTCTTCTTGATTTAAGTTCTACCAAGGGAGAAACATTCTTAAGAGCTTGCTCAAAGATATTTAAACCGCCTTTTTTAGTAGTTGCGTGAATGATATCAAAAGAATCATACATCACCATCTCGGCCAAGGTCTTCTTGCCGTCTTTCATTATATTAGAAATAAATTTACCCACCAAAACATTTCCGTATTTCGGATCAGGTTTAACATTTTTTTTGTAGATTCTTTTTCTTCTTGGCATATGCTATTCGCTTAATTTAAAAAGTTAAAATTATTCTTTATCTTTCGCTCTCTTGGCACCGTATTTGGAACGTCCTTGTTTTCGATTCGCTGTTCCGGCGGTGTCCAAAACTCCTCGCACAATGTGATATCTCACACCCGGAAGATCTTTCACTCTTCCTCCGCGCAGTACCACAATGGAATGTTCTTGCAAATTGTGTCCGACACCAGGGATATAAGCAGTTACTTCCATTCCATTGGTGAGGCGTACACGGGCAATTTTTCGTAAAGCTGAGTTAGGTTTCTTTGGAGTAGTCGTAGAAACTTTCAAACACACTCCTCGTTTAAAAGGGCTATTAGTATCAATCGGCTTATTCTGCAAGGTGTTAAAAACATATTTAAAAGCAGGAGTTTTTGATTTAGCGACTCCGCTTGTGCGTGGTTTTCTTTTGAGTTGGTTAATTGTTGGCATGGGTAAAGTTCTTTAAAGTTAAATAAAAATAAGCCAGTTGCCTAGCAAAATAATAATATAGGATATATTATAAGCTGTCAATACTTCACTAATAATTCCTTCAGCACCTCCCTACAACGTCACCCTCAAAAACAGATTCAAAACCGCGTTCAAAAAGACGCCCAGCGGAGCGGAAAAAAACAAGATAAAAATCAAAAGAAAGAAAAAACCGAATTGCTCAAGCATAATCATTGTTTCAGTTTTTAATTGAAAAACGGAAAAAAGAATTTTTGAGCCGTCCAAGGGAGGAATAGGGATTAGGTTGAAAAAAGCCAAGATGACATTGATAATAATGATCACTACTAAAAGTTCAAAAAAGATTGAACCAGCCGAACCGGCGATAAGCTCTGCTGCCCCGGTCGGGTTCAAGGCATTGGCCACAATCCCTTGCTTCACTGCTAATGGCAGGAAAATAAAACTGGCTAAAATCGCTGAAACGGTAGCGATTAAGATATTGGAAAGTGGTCCCGCCACAGACACCAAGGCTGGTCCCCATTTTTGATCTTTCAAATTATACGGATTATACGGCACCGGCTTAGCCCAACCAAAAGCAAACCCGAGAGAAAGAAACATCAAAAGTGGCACCAAAAAAGAGCCCCAAAAATCCAAATGCTTCAAAGGATTAAGATTAAGCCGATCAGCATATTTAGCGGTCGAGTCTCCTAAAAGAAGCGCCATGGCGCCATGGGACACTTCGTGAATGATGACCGAATACAGAAGGATTATGATATAAAAGACAATTAAGACAATTTCATTAAGCATAAATTTATATTAGGACTTGCTATTATTACTTTCTTATGCTAACTTATATTCTGTAATAAATCAACAATGAAAATTATGAGTCGAGTATGTGATATCTGTGGACGCGGTCCCCAAACCGGAAACAAAGTCAGTCATTCCCAAGTTAAAACGCCTCGAAAATATCAAATCAATCTTCAGTCTAAAAAGATAGACGGCATGGGCAAAAAGGTTTGCACCAAATGCATAAAAACCATGAACAAGACTGATTAAGCCCACTTCAAACAAAAAAATCCCTCGATTAATTCGGGGGATTTTTTGTTTTGAAAGTGTTACTGAACATGTTACTGAACAAATTCGATAACAGAATTATTCCAAGATACCGTCTAAGTTTACGTCGTATAAAATTTCATCTTGCACCAAGCGGTAATCGATGATTTCTTCTTTTTTAAACCAATGATTAATTTCCATTTCGGCTTCTTCGACTGATCCGGAAGCGTGAATTAAATTTCGCACACTTCGGTTGTCATCATCTGACATCTGGTATGAATCCAGAACGTAGTCTCCGCGAATTGTCCCGGGATCTGAAGTTAGGGGTTCAGTTCCACCAGTGATTTTGCGGATGATTTTGACTGAGTGAGCCCCTTGCCAAATCATAGCGATAACCGGACCGCTCGTCATATATTTTTTCAGATTAGCTAAAATTTTAGCCGTAATTTCCAATGGATCTTCAGAAGGAGGAGTTAGCCCTTTTTTCTTGTAACTTTCAATGGTCTTTTCTCCGGTCACGCGTCTCCAGTTTGGATCAAGGGTATAATGTTTTTCGATAAAATCAGTATCAGTCACCAACATTTTCATCGCCACTAATTTAAGCCCCAATCTTTCATAACGATTAATGATTTCTCCGACCAAGGTTCTTTGCAGACCGTCCGGTTTTACGACCACTAGCGTTCTTTCTTTGGAATGATGCTTTTGCATAAAATTTCTTTTCTTAAAATAATTTAATTAAAAACCTCTTGAGAAGGTTACAAAAAAAATTATACTCCCAAATTCCAACTCACGCAAGCAAAAGCCCGAAAAAAATTCCGGGCTTTTTTCATCTTCTTTTTTTGTCCTCTATTTTTTCTCGACTTCCTTTTCAACCTCTTTCGTAACTTCTTTTTCGCTTTCCTGTTCTTTTTCTTTTAATTTCTTATACACTTCTTTCGTTATTTCTTTAATCAATTTTTGATCAGCTTTTAAAGTGGCTTTGGCGGCTTCTCGTCCGACACCTAATTTAATTTCCCCGAAAGAATAGGAATTGCCCTTCTTATCAATTACTTCATATTTAGCTCCAGTGTCCAAAATATCCCCGGACGCACTGATGCCTTCATTATACATAATGTCAAATTCAGTGGTGCGGAAAGGTGGAGCTACTTTGTTTTTCACAATCTTTATTTTCGTGCGGTTCCCTACAATCTCATCACCTTTTTTAATTTGCGCAGAGCGACGCACTTCGATTCTCACTGAGCAATAGAATTTCAAAGCATTACCACCGGTAGTGGTTTCTGGATTGCCAAACACCACTCCGATTTTCATTCTGATCTGATTAATGAAAATAACCGTACAATTACTTTTGGCCACAATAGCCGTGAGCTTGCGGAGAGCCTGCGACATGAGTCTGGCTTGCCGTCCCATATGGGAATCACCCATTTCTCCTTCAATTTCAGCTTTGGGCACCAGCGCCGCTACTGAGTCCACTACAATCACACTAATTTGGCCGGAATTAACCAAGGTCTCCACGATGTCCAGAGCCTGCTCACCATTATCCGGTTGAGAAATGAGCAGATCATTAATGTTCACTCCAATCTTTTTAGCATATTCCGGATCCAGGGCATGCTCTGCGTCAATGAAAGCCGCTGTGCCCCCGGCGCGTTGTGCATTAGCAATAATATGAAGCGTCAAGGTAGTTTTCCCGGAAGACTCCGGACCATACACTTCAATCACTCGTCCGCGCGGAATGCCTCCGATCCCAAGTGCAATGTCCAAAGAAATCGAGCCAGTCGGGATAGATTCTACGTCCACTCTTTTAATGTCCCCCAATTTCATGATAATCCCTTCTCCGAATTTTTCTCTGATTTCGTCTACCACTCCATCTATCCCTTTGCTTTTTTCTTCTTTCATAATGTTTCCTCTTAGCCTATTAACCTATTTATCAGTTAATATTGTTAAGAATTTTAATATTATTTTTATTAGAATGTTAACATGCTAATATTGCAACATGCTACCACTAGTGATATTTTATCATTGGTTCAAAAATCACGCAAGCCCTTCTTTTGTTATTTCTTTTTATCCGTTTTTTTAGGGGGGTCTGCGACGACAGGAGCGTCAACTGCCTCGTTAGTATTAAGATTATCACCACTTGCACTTTTAGTGTTTTTAGTGAAAGTCACTTCCCGTACGGCACCGGCGTCCGTGCTTAAAGCTCCGACTTCTTGACCATTAAGTTTAATGAAAGTGGCTTTGCCATTACCAGAACTAATCACTATTTTTTCTTTAGCCGTAAAAGATTGCACCGTTCCACTGAGCATTGTGCCAGAAAACGCCGAGCTTCCATCCGTTTCCACATTAAGCCACACCGGCCCCGGATCAACTCGCAAATCCAATTGCACACCTTGTTCTTGCGACGCCACGTCGCTCCCAGAAACCTCTGCCCCGCTTGTGTCAGCACTCGCTCCAGCATTTTCAGTTGGATAATCCGCTCTAACCACCACAGTTTCAGAAATTTCTTTTTTAAATTTATTCACCGCTCGCACTGTGATATTATTGAGCCCTGATTGCAAAGTCAGATTTTCTCCAAATTTTCCATCATCTCCAACTAGGATTGGTTGACCATTAATAAACAAGGCTGCCTCCTTATCAGTTGAACCTTTCACATAAACCGAGTTGCCTTTGACCTCGCTGTTGTTGTCCGGGCTCAAGATAAGTAAGTTGGGTGCACTAGCAAAAGAATCCACTTCGCGATAAAGAAAAAACAAACCTAAAATGACCACGACTACGACAGCCACAGCTACAATTTTTTGCGGGGTGAAAACGAAAGAAGAAATGTTAATCGGCTTGATTTTTTCCGTTTTAGGTTTAAAGTCTTTCTCTAGGTTTCTCTTAATGCCCTTTTCCTTGTCATAAAGGCGGATAAGGATAGTTTCATCCACTCCTAAAAAATCAGCGTAGCTTCGTAAAAATCCTTTAGTGTAAACATCCGCCGGCAATTTATCATAATTTCCTTCTTCTAGGCATTCTAAATAACCCACCTGAATTTTTGTGGCTTTGGAAACTTCCCCTAAAGAAATACGCTTATCACTTCGAAGCTTTCTCAGCTTTTCACCCAAAGTCATCGTCCCGACACTTTTTTTAGTAAAACCATTCATAGATAGAATTTATAACTCCCACTTATCCCTCTTCTCTTGATCTCCAATCTTATCAGTATAACCAATGTTTTTTTCATCATTACCAATATAAATTTCCCGTGGCTTAGCCCCATCAGCCGGCCCGACAATCCCCTGCTCCTCCAAAATATCCAGAAGTCTGGCCGCGCGCGCATATCCGATGCGCAAACGTCTTTGCAAAAAAGAGGCCGAGGCTTTTCTAGATTTCATAATCTCCAGTTTGGCCGCTGCCACCAGGGCGTCGTCCGATCCTTCCGTGGCACTATCTTTAAATTCCAAAATTTCTTTTTTTGATTTTTCCGTAACTTCTGCTGTTTCCTCTTTTTCTTTTATCCTTTGTCCGCAGATAAATTTCACCACGCGCTTCACTTCCGATTCTCCCACAAAAACACCTTGGACTCTTCTAGGTTTTGGAGAGCTAGCTGAAAGATACAGCATATCTCCCTTACCCAAAAGTTTCTCCGCTCCGCCCATATCCAAAATTGTACGTGAATCAATCTGACTACCCACCTGAAAAGCAATTCGGGTAGTGATGTTGGCCTTAATAAGACCGGTAATCACTTCTACGCTTGGACGCTGAGTAGAAACAATTAAGTGAATACCCACAGCTCGCGCCATCTGTGCCAGCCTCACCACAGCTCCCTCTACTTCCTTACCATGTGTTCCCATGAGGTCAGCTAACTCATCAATCACAATAACAATGTATGGCAAATTTTTCAATTCCTCCTCTGTTGTTTCATTAGTTTCCGGGTCGGTTCTTTTTATCGTCTCGCCCGCTTTCATTTTTTCCCGATATGACCCAATGTCTCGCGAACCAGTGTCTTGCAATAAACGATAGCGTCTCTCCATTTCGCTGACCGCCCATTTTAAAGCGTTAATCACTTTGGAGTTTTCCACCACCACCTCCGTCAAGAGATGTGGGATACCATTATATAGAGAAAGTTCCACACGTTTAGGATCAACCATAATAAATTTCAGATCTTCCGGCGAATTCTGATAAAGCAAAGTGGTGATGATAGAGTTTATCCCCACTGATTTTCCAGTCCCGGTCGCTCCGGCAATCATAAGATGAGGCATCTTGCTGAGATCGGCAAAAATATTTTCTCCGCCCACATCCTCTCCTAGCGCCACCATCAGGTTAGAACTTCTTTTTCTAAATTGCGAATCCTCCACCATATCTCGCAGTCTCACTACCATAGAATCCTTATTAGGGATTTCAATCCCAATGAGAGATTGTCCCGGGATAGGTGCCTCGATTCTGATTGGATGAGCCGCCAAGGCTAAAGCCAAATCATTTTGCAAGGAAAGTATCTTGGAAATCTTCACCCCGACCGCCGGACGAAAACTATATTGCGTCACAGCCGGACCGGTTTTGGCTGTCCCTCTCTCCACTTGAATCCCAAAATCTTTTAAAGTTTTTTCAATAATGGCAAAATTCTTTTCGATGTCTCCGCCCTTGGCCACGCCAAAACTTTTTTCCAAAAGATCTGCCGGAGGCAAAACCCATTTTGAACCTTTTAACATTTTGGCATATCCAGTTTCCTCGTCTTTTTTGTCATGCCTCGTGTGATCATTAATGTCTAAAGATTTCCTTTCCATCACTATTCTATTCGCATCCTCCTCGGCATTATGCTCAAATTTATCCGACACTTCCGGCGAAACAAATTGATCGCGCCCTTCGACAAATTTGATGTGAGAAATGTTTTCCTCTACTTGCGCGTCTTCGGCCGATATACACTCCGCGACTGAAATTCCTTCTGTACCGCTAGTGACATCAGCCTGAATTTCAGTCTCGTCTTTCTCTTCTGGCATATCACCCCCTTCATTGGACTCTAGTAAATCTTCAGCCTCTTGCGTTTCATTTTTTCCCTTTTTAAGTTTCATAAAAAAATGCGCGATGGAAAAATCAAAAATCAAAATTATTCCTAAAAACATCATTGCTAAAATAATAACAAAACTCCCAGCACTACCCAGATATTTCACCAACGGATAATCGATAGCATAACCCAAATATCCGCCACCTTGCCCGGAAGAAGCCGCTTTCAACATTTTAGACGGATCGAAAAACCAATGAGTCAACCCAACAAAGCTAAAAAGAGTAATGAAAAGACCAGCGGATTTAGTTACATAAAAAAAAGTTTCTTTTCTAAAAAGAAGAATTATTCCGCCCCCAATCAGAAAAAACGGGAAGATGAATTTCACCAGCCCCACTGAGGTAGCAATCAGACTATTTAAAAGTGCGCCCAGAGTCCCCGCTTTACCAAAAAAACCCAGAACTAAAATCAAAGCCAGTGCAAAAAGAAGAACAGCTACGATACTGCGCTTGACGTCTCCGGCCAAACTTCTTTTCGGCCGGCTCTCCATTTCTTCTTCCTCAATTTCTATTGCCTCCTGCGGTTTTCTTTTTTTTGTATATTTTTTTCTAGCCATATGCAACTATATTATCATAAATAGACCAATCTTCCAAAAGATGCCTCTTCTTATGCCATCCTTTGAAAGCTGATACTTTTTAAATGCTGTTTTTTCTTTATTTATCAGGGCTTATCCACCCAGTCGGCGGATTTAAAAAGAGATCCCCTAGTGATCCCTTTTTATTGCCTATATTAATTTGTGTAGCTTATCGGATTATAAAAGTCCGATATTACCAAAAAGTGTAAGAGTCATAATTGGCATAAGAGCGATAAGGACTGCAAGTCCAAACTCTTCCGCCGCTTGATGCTCCGCCTCCCTTTTTTGACACTCAGGGCATTGGCACACGTCCTGTTTTTTTTCCAGTTCGTTTTCCATTTTGTTTTTGTTTTTATCAATTTTTTTCTTCTGTCTCACGACACAGGAAAAAAATGACATTTTTTAATTAATTATTAACCTATTTAGCCCCCTAAAACACAAAAAACGGGACTCATCACCCGTTCTTTATAATATAAGTATAGCGCATTTCGAGAGAAAAGTCAAGGGGTGTTTTCTTCTCGGTTATCTATCTTTATCCCAGGAGGAACAAGGCCTGCCCTCTCCCATCTTTTAAATTGATCCCTAGAAACATATTTGATATTTTTTGACCTCGTCCTAACTCGCAATAAAAAGTTATCCACAATATGCTTTTTTATTTCTCCTTTTTCCAGCCCGCTCGCCTCACTTGCTTCCTGACATATTAAATCCAAATATTTTTCATTAAAAGAGCCAAACAGGCGGGTGTAGAGCGACAACTTTTGAATTCTTTTATAGATCTTGTTTTGCGCAAGACCAGTTTCATTCTTATTATTAGTCAAAACAACTTGGACTTCAAAATTTCTCGTGATAGTCATTTTCCCTTCTTCTCCATTCTTTGGAACTTTAATCTCTCCAGAAAATTTAGCCACTTTAAAATTTTCATTGGATGATTCGTTTTTTTCAAACGGCACTGAATTAATTCCCTGTTCTCTAAGTTTACCTCGCAGTGATTCATCTTCTTCATTACCAAAAAGATTAACATTCTCAAAGACAATTTTACCAGTCTCAAAATTATCCCTTAACGTTTCAGCCATGAATAAAAATAATTTGCTTGCTTCTTTTCCATTAGCAACTTCAAACTTAAATCCTATTCCATCCCGTATTCTCTCTTCCATTGAAAAATCGGGCTTTTTAGCCAGCTTAGCTGTTACGCTTTCTTGAGTTTTTCCACGAAAACTAAATTTAGCATCAGTCCATGAATTTTCGCCTGTCATTATACCAACGCGATTCCAATCTTCATCTTCTTCCTTGACAGTATGAAACCTCACGATGCCATCCTTGTCTTCTTTAAAAAGCTGCTCTGATAAATATTTACTTTCATTGAATAAATCCCCGAATTCCTCTGCGTCATATTCACGCTCGGCTATCATTAGACTAAAAAGAGCGCAGTAGCTCGGGCTCAATCCCAGATTGTCTCCTTTCTTCAAGAGAGTGGCTTTGTCTAGATATTTTTCCAAATCATGTAGGTTGTTAAATCCATCCAAGTTTTCAATTTCACGCGGGAAAGCAGCTTTAGGATCAGCGCCAGAAACCAAGAATTTTTTGTAAAAATCTTTAGCCTCTCGCCAATATCTAGAAATATCAGGCAATTTATTTTCTAAGTCCTTTTTATCAATCTGCATGTTTTTGGAAATAACTTCCATTTTTTCATCACTGGTCAAGCCCACCGGGATAGAAAACAAATCAATCGGCGTTATATTTTCTCCTTCTACTGAAAGGCCCCTGTCGAAAAGCACCTCCTTAGCAACTTCCGGTTTTTGGACCTTGGTGTAAAATTCCTTTTTTAGTCCAGAAGACATATCCTTAAATCCAAATTCTCCCATAAATTTAAAATAATTTAACTTATACATTTATTATAGCACATAGAAAGACTGACTCTTGCCTTTTTTTATAGATTTGCTATAATCAATTTGTTTTGTAGATTCTAAATAGTCCTTGACCGGGCTATTTAAAAAACAACAAAATTAACAACTGAATATTCCGCGATAGCTCAATGGTAGAGCAATTGACTGTTAATCAATTGGTTCCAGGTTCGAGTCCTGGTCGCGGAGCTAGTGCAATTTAAGGCTTTTTAAAGCCTTTTTTTGTTGACAATCCTTGACTAAAAATAAATAGTGCGTTAATCTATATTGTTGCATTTATAAATTGAATAAAGCAATTTTAAAGTACCTTTTCAACTATTGGAGGCATGCCATGGATTTTACTAATGAACTTGAAAAAGCCAGGAAGATGGGTTGCGGAGACATCCGCAAGATATACCTTAATTTTATAGAAGTGTTAAGAGATTATATCAAAATCAGAAGTGTGTCGCTTCCCTTTCCATCAAGCAACCTAGTTCTTATTGGTGGAGGCTCTGGAATATCAACGGTCGGGAGATCTCTTTATGAAGTAGGCATCTCAAATTTTACATCTATAGCAAGCGTCATGGATGTTGGTGGTGGGAGTGGGGTCATTCAAGATAGATTTTGCATTCCTCACATGAATGATGTAATGCAACACCTCATAAATATGAATCCCAGAAAAAATAAGTTTTCTGAATTTATGTCGCTACGAACATCTGACGAATGGAAGCAGGATGGATATATCATGATAGCGGCGGCAGTTAACCTATTTGGCGTAGAAAGAGGAATTGACCTTATCGGTTGTCTATTAGAAAATGACCACAGAGCGCTTCCTGTTACAAGCCAGCCGTGTGAGCCGATTTTTACTTACCGTGGCAGAGAGTATAAAACGTATGAATTCGCCTTTCTTCCCGATAAAATTGGCGTGGCGGATCATGTCAAACTTAATGTTTCAGCGAGCCTTCTGCCATCTGTGAGTAAATCTATACAAAACGCGAATGTAGCTGTAATTGGTCCGGGAGATATTCATTTTTCTATTCTTCCTCCAATGCTCGTGCCAGGAATGTATGAGGCCTTATGTCATGTAAGAAAGATAATTCTTATTGCTAATTTGACGGCGCGTAGAATTGACATCCCTGGCTTTACGCTCAAGGACTATATTGCCTTTTGGAAGAAAAAGTTACCACAAAAACCGAAATGCAATATTTTGGTTAATTCATTTCAAAACATCAATCAAGAAGATCCTCCCCTGAAAGATGACATTCACGGCGACTACTACATGGATTGCCACATTCATCGAGCTAACATCGCTGGACACAGCTTAAGCAGAAATAAACAACCCCTTCATGATAAACATGCACTGGGGAAATCGCTTAAGTATATTCTAAATATATAGTCCAGAAATAAAATTATCTAAACCCCTTACGCTGCCAAAGGACAGCATAGGGGTTTTCTTTTTTGTATAAAAAAAGCGAGCTGGTGATTCAGCTCGCTTACTCGAAATTAATTTCACTTAACGCTCTCTAGGTATCCAATAAAAAGTATACGAGGTATCCTCTATTGGATATTTGGTGAAATGCTTAAACTCCAAAGCGTTTATCATGATCGGCAGATACTCTAGCGGCTGTTCCTCTATTCGATATTCCGGAACGATTGCTATAGAATACTTCCCAGTCCCTTTGGGAGAAGTAAGAATTGAAGCGCCATGCTGAGGAAGTGTATTGTTCCACGGCTTTGGACAAAAACGATCTTTTTCCGTGAATGCAGCATCGATGTATAGGGATGTCCCAAAGATGTTATCAAAAAACCCCAACTCTTTTCGCATACGCCCAATCTTATTTGCTTTCGCAACTACCCGACACGCTTCATCCCAAATTTCTGATGAGATTTTATTTCTAATCCAACTCCAGTTTTTAGCTTGTCGCTTACTATAAAGCAAATCGAAAACTTCGCGAGGTATTGAATCATATGGCAACGATGTAGCTATTGCCAGTATTTCATCCATAGAGGATGCAGAAATATCAGAGCTATCAACAATAACATCATAATCAGGAATCGCAATGATTCTTATGAAGTCAAAATGTTGCTCGGCCAAATTTTTCATTATCTCATGTTTTCGGACAATATCTCTATATGCCCAGCCAAGAGCATGAAAATGAGGCACCTCATCCCCAATAATGAGATCTATTCCTGGTTCATAATGATGTTTGATTTTCCTGTTGAGAATATCAAACCACCAGATTCCCCATAGATCACCTTTTCGTGGATAATTCAGCCTCTCGCGTAATTTCATAGTTGAAAGAGCCCCTCCGGAACATCCCCACGTCAGTCCAATTGGGATTCTTGTCTCACTACTAATGGCCGTTTCGATGGAATTACGAATCTTTTGCTCTTCGAGCTCAGATATCGCTGTACGTGAATGCCTTTTGAGAATTCTTATAATGGAGCTAGTTATATCCTTATCCCTCTTGGGGTTGTACCCGTCCATTTTTGCATCAATTGCCTGATTCATATTGTCAATTTGATCACTCAATTTTGTTACTAAATGCTCCATATTTATCTCCACGGTTTAGGATTTAGATGCATTTATATATTTATTAAAGAACAAGACATCGTACAATTAATATCACTTTATGTCAATTTTTTTAATTTCTGGGAAGCTCTTATGTATAGAATTCCCAGAGATGTTTTATTTCAGCATTCTTGAAGCTATAAACATTAAGTGTTATAGTTATAATATTATTTATTATTTTTTTATCATTCACCCATATGCCAAACTTCAAATTATCTTTCGTTATTGAAAAAAAACTCTTTGCTTTTTTGGATACCCCGGAAGATTCACTGATTGATTCCGTCCATTTAATTACTGAAAAATATGCGGACAAATATATTGTTAAAAACATAGAACTTCGCAATGATTCCTGCCCCGAAGAAGCTTACCAAAAAATTATAGACCGCTTCAAGCCAGAAATAGAACAATTGCAAAAAGATGGATTTGATTTCACCTTGCACGCCGCGCGAGCTATCCAAGACTCGGACAATCTAGATTATAAAATTCTTACTGTTTTGAAAAAAGATGTCGCTCTGGCAGAAACTCTCGGGATAGCAACTATAGTCACCCATGCTTCATTTAGCGTACGCTCTCCCGAAGGAAAAAACTACTATTCCATAATGCACCTTTTGCCAGAATTGGATACTCTTAGCAAAGAAACAGGAGTAACAATAGCCATAGAAAACATTTCACTTAAAAACGGCATCCTCCAAAATACGAACGATCATTTTTTCGTCCTAGATTTTATTAATAAGAATAATCTCCAGAATCTTGGAATCGCAATTGATTTTGGCCATGCTCTTTCCTGTGGATTCAGTACTGATTACATTCTCAATGTCATTGAAAAAGCTAAGGAAAAACTTTTTCACATTCATGCGCATGAAACTACTTTCGGTGAAGACTTGCATGCACCTCTTGCTGGAAAACTTGACTGGGGAAAAATTCTTCAGTCTTTAGAAGGCATAACTTATTCCGGAGTTTTCGTGCTAGAAATGCGCTCCCCTAGCCTTCCTAGTAGCCTAGAATATTTGCAAAGCATTGACGCCACATTTAAAAACTAGCCTTTCACTCCTACAGTAAAAGCTAATAAATCTAACTCCAATTTCATCTCTGCTATATTCAAGTGGCGTAACATATCCGTTAGGGGGAGCCACGAAAAATTCAAAAAAGACTAACCTAAACGGTATGGTCTTTTTTTCGTCTCGTGGCGCCGCCATCACTGAAAGCCTTTTATGTTAATCTTTTTTGTAAGTTTTTCGTGGTCGCGCGACGAACGATAGTGAGTTTTGCGCGACAACATTTTTGAGTGTTGTATAATAAAAACATAACCCAAAAACAAAATCATTATGTTTTATGTTTATCTATTGGAATGTCAGGAAGCTGATGCAGTTGTAAGAGAAAAATTTCTCAAGGGCGGATCTGGTCGGACGTATCTTAAAAAACAGTTGAAATATTATTTAGAAGAAAAAATTTGATTTTTAATAAGCTTTGCACGATAATCAAGGTAAAGTGCCATGGTACGTTACTAAAAATTAAATTAATATAAAATGGAAAACAAAAAAGAAACAAGAAAATTAACCAAGACTGGGCGTGGGAGTATGTATGTGATTTTACCCAAAGAATTGATTGCTCACTTTGGCTGGCGCGAAAAACAAAAACTGACGGTGGAAAAAGTGAAGGGTGGGATTTTGATTAAGGATTGGAGGAAGAGATAAAAAAAGCCTCCAGTCCGCATTGCGAACCTTTGGCTTCTTGTGAAAAGAAAAAATGTTTTGAAATTATTAGAGGCTTCCACCGGATTCTCGGATTTGATTATTTAATTCCTGAGCTTTAACTGCGGCCGCTTCTGCATAGTCTTCTCCGGAACTGGCGAATATAATGCCCGAAGATGAGTTGATTGCAATCGAACCTGGTCCACTAAGGGACGCATGCACTGTCTGTTCGATAAACCCTCCTTGAGTTCCAATACCCGGAATGAGAAACCACAACTTATCTCCTACCAGCTCTCGAACTCTTTTAAGATGAAAAGAAAAAATATCGCCCGAACTCTTGGGATACTCATGAGCAGCTGCCATAACCAGTCCGGCATCTTCGGCAACACCAAGCTCTTCCGCCCATTTAAGAGTTGTCTTGGCAATAAATTCCCAATAAAGATCGCCAGATTCCAGCCGCACATCTTGGACTTCTCTTGCTGAAGAGTTGCTCGTATAACAAAGACCAACAATGGCTCTGCCGGGATTTTTAGGATCGACGAGCGATTGCATGCAATCTTTGCCCATATAGGGGCTAAAGTTCATGCCATCCACACCATCTAGATCAAACTGAGCGATCCTATAGCATGCTTGGGTTCTTCCGATATCCCCTCGCTTACAATCAAGAAAAACAGGAATGTCTTCATGTTGTTTGTGAATATGCTGGACGATTTTACGAAGAGCCTTTTCTCCATCTGAAATTGCTTCGTAATGCGCCCGCTGAGGCTTAAACAATGAAGCAAACGGCGCCGTTTCATCAACAATCCTACACATCCAATGAGCCACTTTTTCCCAATCATGTTCGAACCCAACAATTGATGATGGAAGTTTCTCGAGCAATGGGTCAAGTCCCACACAGACCAGTGAATTTACTTTCTGTTGCCTTTGCGAAAGTTTCTGCCTGAATCCCATAATTCTTCTCCTCTTCTGATTATTATTTTTTTCACATCGTTGCCACAAGTTCATCCCAGTTTTCTTTAGCTGGAAGAGCGCGTGATCCTTTTTTACAGAACTCACATTCTTCCTCAGCCGGATTGACTACGTATGTATTGTAATGCAAACGCCAGATCAATCGGCTACCGTCGATTATTTCGGGCGCGTCTTTGTCAGGCCTATGCACCAGAAGCGGAATGAAGGGAATGAAATCAACCTGACTTGGATTCCCCTTTCTGATTCCATCTCGGACAGCTTGAGTGGTGAGGCTAGTGGTCAAAAGTTCCTCCACATGTAGCACTCGCTCGCCCGGAGAAATCACGGCTTTTCCCCAAACCTGCGACTTATTAGATCCTTTTTGCATCGGGTGCCATTTTGCTTTCAAAATATTGGCCACATCTTTCGAAAGTCCCAACGCGGAAGAATCCGAACCGGTTACCCAGTCTATCGGACCCTTATAGAAAGATTCTAATAAATATACCAGTTGCTGAGCCATGATCTGACAAAGATTGCTCCGTTGCAAAACCTTGGGGCAGTTGATATAAATATTACTATGCTTGCCACTTGTGAGAATTACGTGAGGAGCGGTTGGATTTTCCTGACCCGGATGATGCCAAAAGGCACCGCAAGCTTTGAAAATCATTTCAAGCTCTTCCTTAAGCAATATCCTCTTACAATCACGAGGATCGAGTCGCAAAATATCTTCATTGGTCAATCCTTGAAGCATTACCGGTATTGGCATAATAACCTCCTATCTATTTTATTGTAATAATGTACAAAAAAGTTAGACCCCAAGTCTAACCTTCCTCATCTGAGTTGATGGTAGTAAATTTATGGATAAAAAGCAAGTATTTTAGGCTGAATGACTATTCGCAATATTTTTAACTTAAATCATGCTGAGGCCTTCATCAAGGTTCGAACTTCTTCCATCGCGCGGAGCCAGATTACAAAAGAGCCCTTTCAAGGCTCTTTTGTGCTATTATGTCGGTTCGAATATTTCATACCCCGCATTAGACGTTCGAACCAGTAAACTGTAAATTTTTTAATTCTTTTTGATCCTTTGGCGTTTCAGCGCTCCTTCAATAATTTTATCCAAAAAAACCGGAAAGCTCATCCCGTACGCAGCAGCGGCTTGGGGCGCAAGGCTAGTAGCGGTCATCCCAGGAATAGTGTTAATTTCAAGAAAATATAATTTATCATCATCTGCACTCCAAATGAAATCAGCTCGGGCCAGATCAATACACCCGACAGCCTTGAAAATTTTGACTGCATAACGTTGAATTTTTCTTTTAACGTCATCCGAAATTTCGGCTGGACAGACTTCTTCCGATCCGCCTGTTTCATATTTCGCCCGATAATCAAACCACCCAGAAACTTTAGGGATAATTTCAATAACCGGAAGCGCCTTCGGAGCTTTGTCTCCTATTACTGCCACTGTAAGTTCTCTGCCTTTCACAAATTGTTCCAAAAGAACTTCGTTGCCATATTTTAAAGCCTCCTCTATTCCAGAAATTAATTTTTCCTTAGAGGTAACCAAGCTTATCCCAACTGAAGATCCAAGCTCTGTTGGTTTTATAACGATTGGAAAATTTAATTTAGCAATTATACTCACCGCGCTATATTTTTTATCCCGAGAAATCACTTCATCTTTAGCAATTTTTAATCCCGATGCCTTAGCAATAATTTTAGTCTTGCGTTTATGCATAGCCAAAGCGCTAGCCAACGTTCCTGAAAAAACATACGGCAATCCGAGCATTTCCAGTGCGCCTTGCAACTTTCCATCCTCCCCAAAAGTTCCGTGGATAATTGGCAAAACCAAATCAATTGGTGGAAATTTTTCCGGAAATTTATTCCTGTCTTCAAAAGAACTCCCGTTCCCCACTCCGCCCTCTCGACTAGCTCCTTCCAAATTTTCATCTAAATATTTTTGTCCCTCCTCACCCACTAGCCAATGTCCGGACTTAGTAATGGCAATAGGGATAATCTCATACTTATTCTTATCAAGCGCACTCATGACTTGATTAGCTGATCTCAAAGAAACTTCGTGTTCACCGGATTGTCCGCCAAAGATAACCGCTAATTGTTTTTTTGCGATAGTTTTTTTCATAAAATTAAAGTTAATATTTATACAAATGGTAGCTTGAATTGTTAATTATTGCAACAATATAACAGATTTTACTAAAAAAATAAAGCGGCTATCGAAAAACGACAACCGCCTGCTTCTGCCTTTGATGGAAAATTTTCCATCAAGGTTCTATGTATGAGTAACAAGCAATCCCTCCCTTAACCAAGGCGTCCATCTGATTACCAAAATTAAAATGCCACACCTCCGGGCCATAACAGGTAAATCCAGCCTTTACCATAGACCTAAGAAGAATGTTCCGATTCCGACATATTTTGGCATCATTACCAGGAAATCTTTTTCTCTTAATTTTGAGATGATAGAAGGCTCCAGCATCATCTTTCATCCAATCAAATGGCACTCCGAGATTCTCAGCTTCCCCTTCCCTATAAAGCCACACGTCCACCGATCCTCCTGTCAAATGAGGGCTAGGGGAAGAAATTTCTTTCGTAGGCCAACTTACGTATGTACGATTAGCTTCGAAAATAACCTTTCTCTTTTCTGGAGAAAGACCATCAAAACACTCCTTAATGTTTTCAACAGAGACTAGTTTATCAAACTGTTCCTTAAGGCCAAACTTTTCCACTGTAAACAGTTTCATGTAATACCAAAAAAGATTCTCTTGAAGTTCCACCGATCTCCACCCATCATAAACCCTGAGATCAAAGCCCTGATTTTTTAAGGTTTCACGAACCGCTAAAGTCTTATGCAAAACCTCTTCTCGCAGATACAGCTTCTCGTTTTTTGCTATTTTTAATACGTGATAATAAAAAGAAAAAACGATTTCTTCAGGAACCTCAATGAGTGGTTGATTATTTTCCTCGATCGGAATCTTTCTCCAATCACCCCGCCTATACGCCATCAATGTGACATACCTGACCATTTGCAACTTGAGATAATTCAACATTTTGACCTCCTGTCCCAATTTTGAAGAATTGTTCTTCCTTTATCTGCTCCACTATTCTTTTCTTATCCATATATCTTATAACATCGAATGCACGACATGTTGTGTTGCGGCAAATATTAGGACGGTTATCATAATCAGTACACAATCCCGTTTTTACATTGAAATTGGTACAGATATATTGTTTAAGTCTAACTGTATCCGGATTTGATTCAGGGGCTAATATTCCTTCCAACTCTACAAAAGGAAGATTATCTCTTTCCGGATCTATAAGCCTCCTGCTGTTTATTTTCACAGGATTGCAGCACATACTACATCCAAACAACAGACAAACATTCGTTTTTTCTCCAATACATCCTTTCATGGCTACTCCTCCTATAATAATATTGAGTTATGGGTCTTAGCTATGCTTTTGTCAAAGGACTTATTTAACTGTTTTCTCTATCAATTCTGTTCATATCCTGAGCATATTAGTCTATCATCTTTTTGCAAGAAGTCAAAATTTATAATCCGCACTCTACTTGCGGTTACAGCATCAAGGTTCGAACTTCTTCCATCGCGCGGAGCCACAAAAAACTCAAAAAAGATTGGAGATTAGTTGTTTTTGTATCATTTTCTAAAAGCATACTTGACTTTTTGTATCATAAATGATACAATTAAATCATAATTTAGCTATATAATGATACAATTATGCTAACTTACTCTAATTTAAACGCCAGACAACAATCTATCATAGACTTCGCAAAAGAAAAGCCGTCATTTCAAACGAAGGATGTTTTTTTGGCTGTCAAAGGAAAATTCGATGTCTCCCGCCTAACGGTTGTTCGCGATCTTTCATTTTTGGAAAAAAATGATGTCTTGAAAAAGCAAGGAGCCGGAAGAGCCGTGACTTATGCAATAACAAAAAAATATCTATCTCTCGAAAAAATTGACGTAGAAAAATATTTCTCAATTCCTTCTTCAAAAAGAAAGGCCGACCCGCTATTCAACAATGATGTTTTTTCCATCTTAAACGAAAATCTTTTTTCAGAAGAAGAAATGAAAAAACTAAATTTAGCCAACGAAAAATATCTAAAAGCAAAAAATAAATTAGAAAAAGAAAGCCCCACGATTCTCAGAAAAGAATGGCAACGCTTAGTGATAGAACTATCCTGGAAATCATCTGAAATCGAAGGAAACACCTACTCTCTTTTGGAAACCGAAGCGCTTCTTCGTGAGATGCGTTTTGCAAAAGGGAAAGATAGAGCAGAGGCGCAAATGATACTCAATCACAAAAATTCCCTTGATTTTATCTTGTCCGACAAAAATTATTTTAAAAATATCAACCTTGATAAAATCAAAAAAATTCATGAGCTACTGACGGAAAATATAGACATCAAAAAAGATTTCCGAGATCATCCGGTCGGGATTACCGGAACAATCTATCGGCCTCTTCCAAGAAAAAAAGACATTACTTCGGCTATGGAAAAATTGAACGACACTTTCTCACAAATTTCAAATCCTTTTGTGAAAGCCTTTGTTTCTTTGATTATGATTGCCTACATACAACCGTTCGAGGACGGAAACAAACGCACTTCGCGAATCATTGCCAACGCCATTTTGCACTCCCATGATAAATCGATTTTGTCCTATCGTGATGTCGATTCTATTGAATACAAAAAGGCTATGATATTGTTTTATGAGAAAAATAACATTTCCTATGTAAAAGAAATATTCATTGCTCAAGTTGAATTTGCAACAGATAATTATTTTTCACAAAGTCAAAGTGGATGAGGCAGATATTGCTAAACCGTTTTAGATAGTATTAAAAATGATTTCCAAAGCCTTTTTTTGCTTCTCATCATTGACATCCCCTTTTCAAAATGCTACGATACAAAATCGAAAAACGTTTCGATTTTAAGAGAAAGAGCAATCAAGCACATGAACAATTTCATAAAATGTTAATTGAAACAGGCTGAAGTTTTAGCTGAAACCAAAGACAGGAAGACTTTGAAGCTTTCATATGTCATGGTTCGTGCCCTTTCTCTCGTTGAGACATCGGGAATCGGAATAACTCCAGGCATCTAATTTTACACACAGAGCCGCACTCACAGAAATATGTGAGTTGCGGTTCTTTTTTTATTATTAACTAACGACTTCCCCATTCGCCTCTTACCCCATCCTGATTGATAATAGAACTGACCCCGTAAAGGCTTGCGCCAACGGGGTAAACGTTAGGGATAACTTTAGGCTAACGTTAGTAAGAAATAATTTTAAAACATATGCAAAAGCAAAAAGAAACTCGAAAACTTACTAGAAACGGCGGCGGAACGATGTATGTTTCTTTGCCGAAAGAATTTGTGAAAGATTTAGGATGGCGTGAACGGCAAAAATTAGTTGTTGAAAGAGTGAAGAGTGGGATTTTGATTAAGGATTGGAGGAAAAGATAAATTTCACAACCTATTTTTCCATATTAGTAAAATGTTCGGTCGAGGACGGTCCTCGATCTTTCCTCAATCTTTCAAGTAGAACTAAAAAATGGCCTTTTTCTATACACAAGGCTCTTTAACAAATAGTGTGTTGAATTAATATAAAGAGTGGTACGAAAGCGAGCATAACTTTAGCTATATAGTTATCAATATTTCTGAATCCAAATGATATTCTTTTAATCATTTTAATCTTGGTGTGTACTCCTTCGGTAAAAGCATTGGTAGAATAGTTGTCGAAATAATTTAGAATATTTTCTTTCCATCACCTGATTGGATGATCTTAAGGAAACTTCATGCTCACCAGATTGTCCGCCAAAGATGACAGCCAGTTGTTTTTTATTATTATTTTTCATAAATATTTTTTAGCCTTATTTATAACTACCTTAAGGATATCAACTTGTCGCCTTTTTGCAAGAAGTTAGAAGTTATATCCCGAATTCTATTAAGGCAATAAATCATTCCCGTACCCGTAGTAAGAAAGAAAAACCCATCGCTCAATTGAGCGATGGGTTTTTTGAGAATTTTTTATATTTTCTATTTACACGTATAGCCACCATCAATGACCAACTCACTTCCAGTGACAAATTTTGATTCATCTGATATTAGGTAGAGAATACCATAAGCAATATCTATTGGTTCGCCGACATGGCCGATTGGGTGCAAACTATCGAGATGTTCTCTGAAACCTGGAGTTTCTTCACCAAGTTTTTCAACAAGCGGAGTCCAGATGAAACCTGGATGTACAGAATTAACTCGTATGCCATCCTTGGCATAAATCAAAGCGTCATTTTTAGACATCAATCTAACTGCTCCTTTTGAAGCATGATAAGGTGGAATGTCACCCGCCCCAATCATTCCATAGATGGAGGAAAGATTCACGATACTTCCCTTGCCTGCTTTTTGCATATACGGAATTGCGTGCTTTGTGCAAAAGAAAACTCCTTTCACATTCACGTTCATCACTGCGTCCCATTCTGCCTCTGTTAGTTCGTGCGTTGGCTTGTCAGCACCTGCGATTCCTGCATTATTCACCGTAGCGTCAAGTTTCCCAAATGTTTCAACAACTTCAGCATAAATTTTTTTTACTTCATCTTCACTGGCTACATCAAGATGCCAAAATTTTGCCACTCCGCCAAATTCTTCAATCTCCTGAACCAATGCCTGACCTTCTTGGTCTAAGATATCAGTCACGGCAACTTTTGCACCTTCTTTGGCTAAGAGGATACATGTTTCACGTCCAATGCCCAGTGCACCGCCAGTCACAACAACAACTTTTTCTTCTGCTCTTTTCATATTTTTATTTTTTATTTCTTACTTATTCATTATAACAGAATATCATTTTTTATTAAATAGCAAAGCATTATACCCTGTCGCCTTTGGAGGGGTGCGCTACTAAAAAATAAAAAAACAAATTCAAGACGCTCCCATTGGGAGCGTCTCTACGATTGAAACTATTCAGTTGTAATTTCGGCTGATTGATAATTATTTACCAAATCCTCCACCTTTTTGACCACCTCGCATTCCACCTTGATGTCCTCCAAGGTATTGTTGGTCAATGCCATTTTCTGTTAACCATGCGGTCATCTCTTCTTGATGAGCTTTTCTGTCGACTTGCTTCTCTTCTTGTGTTAGATCTTTAGAAGCTCCTCGATTCGCGTCTCTTTCGGTTTTAAGCTCCGCCATTTTATCAATGATTAATTGCTTCTGCTCTTGAGAAAGCTTCCCTTCGCTCACTGCTTGAGCTAGACGCTCTTCTTGTTTTTCTTGCATCTGAGTCTGACGCGCCTCTTGATTTTCCTTAAATACCGTTTGAACTTCATCAGTATTTAAATTAAATTTTTCGACAAGCTTTTGAATGATTGTGCTTTGGCCATTCCCACTCGCCGAAACAGAAGCTGAACTGACTCCATAGAGTCCAGTAAAAGCGATTGCTCCGAGAATAAGTGACGGAATGATTACTTTTTTCTTCATTATTTTTTTTAATTAATTATTAATGCCCTTTGAGCGCTAGCTTGATCATTGGGCTTCATAGTAGTTATACGTGAACCGACAGAAATGTTTGCAAAAAAAGCGTTGTTATTTTTGCATACCTCTGGCGCGAGGTCCACCCAAAGGTGCTTGTCTTATCGCAGAAGCCCCGAAAACATATTCACCTTTTTTCTCACCCACGATATCAACCATCTCCCCTTCTTTCATTTCTACCCTCCTTTTGATTTCAGTGTCCGCTGAATAAAAAACCTTCCAATTATCTCCCTTTTGTGTTTTTAGCAAGAATGACTGGGCTGATTCAATTTTGATAATTTCTCCTCCCAAAAGACCGTCTTCCGGTCTTTGCCAACGTCCCACTATTGGTCGAACTAAATTATTCGGGCCTGGAATATCCATCTCCAAGCGACTATTTATTTTTGAAAAATTAACCAAGACGCCAATAGCAAAAACAGACAACGCGATGATGCTTGCGATAAAAAGAAGGCTGTATCGATAGCCTCTTTTTGTTTTTCGAAAAACCATAAAGCCGGAGAAAATTGCTACTGCCAAAAGGACCATCCACAAGTAAGGCATCGTAACAAAAAATAAAAAGAAAAAATTTCTCAATTTTAAACTTCTTATAATTTCCGGGCTCAAGTCGGAAACATTTAAAATGATTAAGGAGAAAAACAAGGCTCCTAACAAAATAATCAAAGAAAATAAGACCCAGAAAGCATAATTTCTCCAATGAGTTTTCAATTTAGAATCAGGGAGAATATGCTCCTCCTTGATCTTTTCGGTAATTTTTTTTGAGAAATCTTCCATACAATTATTTTGGATTAATTAAAAAATGTTTGGCCTCTAGTTTTTCTAAAATCATTTTTCTTCCCCTGGCAATCAGAGCCGCCACTGTTCCCTTTGGTTTTTCAACGATGTCCATAATTTCTTCATAAGTTTTTTCTTCTAGAAATCTCAAGACCATTATTTCTTTATATTTATAAGGTAATTCATTCATTATCGCTAAAATTTCATCCACATGTTCTTTAATTTCCAGCTCATTTTTGATATCCACGTTTGATCTGAAAATCTTGAGTGAATCATCTTCTTCGAGTTGCACTGATTGAGGACGAACTTGTTTTTTTCGAATGGCATCAATTGTCGTGTTTCTGGAAATTTGATATATCCAAGTTGAAAAAGCCAAATCACAATCAAAACCGTTTAGATTTTTATAAACTTTTATAAAAATTTCCTGGATAATATCTTCAATGTCCTCATTTCCAAAATATGAAATTCTTTTAATATAGTGAAAAAGGCGATTTTGATATCGCGACACAAGCTCCCCGAAAACATCTGAATCCGTCTTTGAAAGTTCCACCAACTGATTGTCGGTTAACTTGCCTTCAATAGATTTTTCCATCCCTAATTTGAATTTTTATTTATTACCTATATTATACGTTATAATTTTAATTTGTTTGCATTCTCGAATAAATATCCGCCTGAGGTAATATATCTACTGGGATATTTTTTAATTTATTTTCTTAAAACCTTTCGTTCTTGTCTATAAATGTCATATAGAGTGCCGGAACGATAAAGAGAGTGAAAAATGACGAGATTGAAAGCCCGAAAATAACAGCGGATCCAAGTGCGGTCCAAGTAGCATTGGACAATGTTATGGGGATAATACCTGCAATAGTTACAACTGATGTGATAACGATGGCTTCCAGTCTGGATTTTCCTGCGTCCACGATAGCATTTTCAAAAGGTATCCCCACTTTGATATTGATATTAATTTTATCAATCAAAATAATGGCATTTTTAACCACAATACCAAAAAGCGCTAAAATGCCGATGAGTCCGGGAAAGCTCAAGCTCACATGGAAAAGAGCCATACCAATGAATACTCCGATAAGCGCCAATGGCAATGTCACCAAAACTATGATGGCTTTTTTGAAAGAGTTAAATTGAATAACAAGAGTTGAAATGATAAGCAAAGCCGCAATCAGCATGGCGCGCACAATTGAAAGCACGGACTCGGTGTTTTGTTCATTTTCACCGCCATAAGTTATGTCATATCCATCAGGAAGGGAATAGCTACTTGCAACTTTGTCTTGAAATTCTTTGAGGACTTGGGAAGCATTAGTGGTTCCTGTGACATCGGAAGTAAGTAGGACGGTTCTTTTTTGGTTGATTCGTGAAATTGAATCAACTGACGGAACCAGCTTAACGGTTGCGACATCTCGCATAAAAACGGGTTGATTTTTGGTGTTTAAAATTTGAAGATTTTGAATATCCTCCAAGGTTGGAATTTTTTCTTTGCCAAACCTGGCGATAACATCGATGTTTTTATTGTCACGGATAACCGTGGTTACTGTCGTGCCGGAAATAGCACTGCGCAAAGCTGATCCCACCAACAATCCATTCAAATTATAGAGTTCCATTTTGGCATTATCCAAAACGAAGGTATATTCTGCGGGAGCATCTTTCAGGGATATATCCGAATTAATAGTGCCTGGAACTGAATCTATGATGGGTTTTAATTCTTGGGCTATTTTATCAAGTGCTTGTAAGTTTTCTCCACTTATTTGAGCTTGAAAAGCGCTTCCCGATGGTGGTCCACCGCGCGGAGAAGACACCGTGATAGTGGCGTCTTGAATATCTGCGAGTGAGTTGCGAATTTCATCTGAAATATCATAGGCTTTTATATCCCGACTCTCTTGGGGGGTAAGCTTAACCGAAATCGAAGCTGAATTTGATTCAGAACCTCCAACTATGGTGGAAAAATTTACGATATTAGAGTTTTTAAGCAGTCGCTGTTCTACTTTCTGGACAATCTTGTCAGTTTGATTGAGAGTTAATCCTACTGGGCCACGCATAGCAATAGTGAGTGTATCAGAGTCAGCTGCCGGGAAAAACTCTGTCTTTACAACCCCTGCAATTGGTAAGGACATAGCCAACAGAAAAAGAACCAACGTAGAAATAAGCGTGACGAGTCTGCGTTTGCGAGTGCCGGTTACCATTCTAAGATATTTTTCATATACAGGCAGGATAAGATCAAAGTGGATTATGCCATGTAAAAGTTTTTGCCAGAATGTTGCATCCTTACGATTTCCTTGCGCAAGCAATTTTCGCTTAATTAGATCATCATCAGTAGTTTCTTTTTCAGCCAAGATTTTATTTTCCTCAAGCTGATTTTTGCCCGTGCCAAAATACCAAATTGTCATCCATACAGTTACGGCCAAAGAAAGCGCCACCAAAAAGTATCCAAGTATCGAATGAAGTGTTGCGGAAAATAAACCCCCGCCCAGTACGGTAATGAGTATCATTAAGAAAAACTTTTTTGTCATTCTGACTCTCTCCAGCACTGCGGCCAGTGGATGGTTGATCATCAGCGCCACAAGAAGCGAAGCAGTGAGAGTAACAGAAACAGTGATCGGAATTGATTTAATGAATTGTCCAATTATTCCTGAGGCCATTAGTAATGGAAGAAATGCCCAAACAGTGGCAAGCGTTGTGGAAACTAAGACCACCTTGAAATCATTCAAAACAAGGAGAACCGCTTCTTCCGGAGTATATTTGCCCGTTTTTAGATATTGCTTCGTGGCTGAAACAACCACAATAGCATCATCTACTAAAAGACCAAGCGAAAGCAGGAGCGCAAAAATAGAAAGGAAATTAAGCGAAATTCCGGTGAATTGCATAACTCCAAACGTGATAAAGAAAACTAATGGAATCGCTATGCCAGCCACAAAAGCTTCTTTGAGTCCAACGATAAGAAAAAGTAGGCCTACCACTAGTGCCAAAGTGAGTAGGAAATCATGAGTCAATTGATCAAAGTCCTTACGAATACGATCAGCTTGGTTAACCGTATCATCATAGGAGATGCCTTCCGGAAAAGTTTTTATGAGAGCGTCGATTTTGTTATGCGCACTATCCACAGTGTCAACAACTGAGCCACCAGTGCTTTTAACCACTTGCAGTGTCACGGAATTTTGCGGATCTTGACCGCCTAAGGAAATACGCGAGTAGGTTGTTTTCTCTATCGCCTTTTCTTTCACTTCCGCAATATCTCTGAGGAAAACAACGGCGCCTTCAGTTGTGTGCATGATTGGAACATTTCCAAGAGCTTTTTCATCATAAAAACGTCCCTCAGTACGAACCGGGTAATTAAATTCAGCTCCTTCAAAATTTCCCGCAGGAGTCGCAATGTTGGTTGCAGAGATAGCCTGATTGGCTTGGTTGGCGGTGATGTTGTATAGCACAAGCTTATGAGGATCATAGGCTACTTCAAATTCCGTTTCATCTCCTCCGGAAATATTCACTTCACGAATTCCGGGAATTTTTTCCAGTTCGTCTTGAATTTTTTCTCCATATGTCCGCAGGGTAAAGCCGTCATATGGACCGGTGAGGGCAAAGGTTATTATAGGAGTATCATCCAAAGAAATTTCTGAAACAATAGGATCTTTGGCCTCAGTAGGAATATCTTTTCTGATATTTTGAATTTTATCCCTAATCTTTCTTACCGAATCGTTCAAATCTTGGTTGGCATCAAATTCAACTATGAGGTTAGAAAATGAATTTGCTGAGGTGGAGGTGACTTTTTTTATTCCGGTTATTCCGGAAATATCCGTTTCGATTTTTTTAGTAACGAGCTCTTCCATATCAGAAGGAGATGCGCCCGGATAGGTGACGCTGATAGTGGCAATAGCAATTTTTACTTCCGGATTTGATTCCAGAGGCAATTGCAGGAATGAATAAATTCCCCACCCTGAAATTAGCATGATAAGTAGGATTACCACTCTAAAATTGGAAACAAAAAAGTTCAGCCAAGTCTTACGAAGCTCCGGAGAAAATTCAAGTTTATCCAAATACGCCGAATCACTGGATTTATGGTTGTTATTTTTTGGTTCCATAAGGTTTTAGTCTTGTATTAAAATGGCTTCACCATCATGCACAAGTTTATTATTATCGGTGATAATGCGTGTTTCGGGAGAAATATCAGTGGAAATTTCAGCCACTTCTCCAGTTACCTTGATGACAGTCACCTCTTTCTTTTTAGCTATATTATTTTCCACAACATAGATTGAACTATTATTCTGGCTAATACTTAAAGCTGACAGGGGCAAAAGAAAATTGGCGGAAGTTGTCGGCTCCAGAGTGCTTTCGATAAAAACAGTTGCGATTGTCCCCGACAAAAAAGCGGTTGTGTGTTTTTTCGGGCAAGCTTCAATCAAAAAACTTTTAGTTACCGGATCCGCTGCTGCCGATATGTTTTGGATATTAAGTTGCACCGTGTTGCCTTCGCTGTCAACGGTTGAGATTATCTGACCACGAGTCAAAGCAGCCCGCTGATCCTGATTGACGTAGAATTGAAATTCAATAAGGGAAGATTTACTGACAATGGCGATTAATTGTCCGACAGAAACAGAATCTCCGACAGAAACTGCTTTGTTTATGATTGCTCCGGAAATAGGACTGGTGATCGAATGGTTGTCAATTATGCCGTCGAGTCCAAGCATCGCACTTTCATATTGCAACTTCGCAATATCGCGCTGAGTTTTTGCATTGTCTTTTTCAGCTCTCGTGGCAGTGTCGGATTTTTTTAAATTACTATAATTATCCTTTGCCAAACTGTACGCTTTTTTCGCTTGGTCAACCGAATTTTGAGCTTGCTGCACTTGAAGATTTCTCAGTCCATTGTCCCCCACATCCAAAGCTCCGGTATCATCTATCTTTGCCAATAGTGAACCCACACTCACCGGAGTACCTATGTTTCCGGGAGCAACCATAATCGTTCCGGCTGATTTTGCGGTTATCCTAACTTCTTGCTCACCAACAATACTGGCCGGGAATTGACTTTTTTCAATAAAAGATTTACTGTCGGAAGCTAATTTAACAGAAACTGCAATGGGTTGTTTTGCTAATTCTTGCATGACAGGAGCTTTTTTTTCAGGAAGCTTCATCGCAATCACAAAAAGTACCAAGATCACCCCGATTGATATACTAATTTTTTTTATATTCATAAGCTTAATTATGCACTTAATTTTTAGACGATTAATTTATTCGGCAAGTTATCAATTATTTTTTTCTGAATCTTCTCTAAGTGTAAGAGCTCTGCATCAGTCAAAGAAGCAAAAAGTCGCGTCGTGATTTCCAGTTGTTGTTTTTTTGCAATGGTGATAATTTTTTTTCCTTCTGGGGTTATTTTAAGATAAATTTTGCGTCTGTCATTCACGTCTTCTATCCTTATTAACAAGGAATCTCTTACTAAGCTGTTAACCGATTGAGTAATGGCGCTGGAAGTTGCATGAATTCTCTCTGCTAATTCTTTTATACTTTGATGGTTATGATAAAAAACCATAAAAAGAATCCTTAGTTGAGCATGTGTAGGCATATTAACCCCGAGTGTCTCAATTTTGCAGTTAAGCATAGACTTACTCATCGTTTCCATATGCCCTAAAAATGCTCGGATTGTTTGTTGTCTATTCATAAATAATATATTAGAGTGTTAACAGTTTAGCACCTTACTTATATTTGTCAAGGCGCTATTCAGAAACCTACCCCTTGACTTTTAATTGAAAATATGCTAAAATACTATATTGTCAAGAAGATGGAAGAAACGGGCAAAGTTGACAATAACCGCCCTTTAAAAATTGAATAATTCAAACAATCCCACGACTGTGGGGAAAGGAGCTGTTATGGCTGATAAAAATGATCACCGAACGGATAATAGGAATTCTACTGATCAAACCGCCAAGAAAAGTAAAGGCGTGATCGGGAGAGTATTAGGAGAGGTTGGCGAGATGGTAGGAACGGGTGTTTCAGTGGCCACCTTCATGGCACTCTTTAAAAAGGGGGCGAGCTTCCTAATTGAAAATAAAGAGTTTAGGGAGGCGGCAAGTAATTATGCCGTCAAGACTCTTAAGGGAGGAAGGGGCAGGGAAGATGAGTTACTTTGCTATGCATCCTTAATTGGAGTTTCCGGTATTGATGAAGATGCAAAAATACTCTTTATGGATAAGCATTTCGAAATGCTTAATCCAGACCTTGCCGGGAAAACACCAGCCGAGCTAGATCGTCTCAAGATGTTACGGGAAAGAGCTAAGGGATTGGTGTTTTTGATTGCGACGGATAATGAAAACGCCAAGAGTCCCAAAAAGGCAGAGCGCTTCATTCTCGCGAATGAAATTTGGCATGGCATCTTCTTGGGAATAAACAACCCATTAATTTGTCCTGACAGAGCTGCCAAAATGAACCTCCTGGAAAAAAGAATCATCCATTATGGAAAGAATGAGCAGGAGGGTACGACCCTTATAGAGGCAGTGCAGCCTGCAAAAAAACTTTTTACAGGATTATTCAATCCTGCATCTGTCGATGCAGCCAAAGAAAATCTTCGGTTGGCCAAAATAGAAAGAAGGAGGAAGTGATATGTTACCGATATTTATTATTGTCGCAGTAGTTATTATTATGTTGTGCATACCGGGTATTCAAGCCGGGCTAATAAATGTGTGGGCGTTCCGCGTGAGATATTTACCAAGCACGCTGACACTTATTCTCATTGCAGTTGCGATTATCGCCCTTCCGGCTGCCATAGTCTGGAGCATTTATGGCCTAGTGACACTGATAGTTTTATCCGTGTTGGCCGTAATATCGATCTGGTCACCTAAGGCCAGGGTGATTACTACTTTCATATTGATTGTTGGGGTACTGGTGGCATTTTTTTACCCGCCGGCTAAGAATTTTGTTGTTGAAAACTATTCTTCCATTCCTGGATGGATAGAAACCAACAAGGAATTAACCAATATCAAAATCGAGGAGAGTTCTCTCTCGATGAAAAGTACCATCAAAAAATCCCCAGTCACTCGAGGAATTTTCGGGAAGATTTCGGAAGACACAGCGTGTTATGACTATTTTGGGGAAATGATTAAAATCCTCAAAAAAGGTCAACCGGTCAAGACGATGGACGGTGTTAGACCCCAAAATCCCAAGACCGGAGATGAAGGGACAGAAAATGTTGTTCTCCCCAACAAGTATGGAAATTTTATATTTGTAGGAGAACCGGATGTTGTTCGGATCCCAATTGGAAAAGTATATTGGGAAAAACCCAAAAAAGAAGAGGTGGCAAAAAAAGAGCTACCTCCACCTCAAAAAACAATCGCTTCGACTTCAGCGAAGGTTGAACATCCTGCCCCGGTTTTCAATCAACCGGCGCCTGTGGTTCAGCCAGTGCAACAGTCGAACCTTGATTATTCATCTTACCGGAACCTTCAACACACGCCCGATCAAGGAGGGATAATCTTCTATAACCCGGGTGAAGAACCCTTGGTAAAAGTAGAAGGTGTTGATTATCGAGAATACGGGAAGTTTTACCCGGAGAGGAAATCCTATCCTTAAGGACTGAGAAGAATGCTTCTTCAATAGCTCTGCTAGATACATTTATCTAGTAGAGCTTTTTTTTAATTTTAAATCTTAAAAATATCTGCTTTTGTGCTATAATTGGACTATAAATAAATTATAAAAAAATATGCATCCAATTAAAGATTTAGTCAAAGAACACGCCTTAGTCAAACTTGCACTTCGCGTCTTGGAAAAGGCCTGCGACCAAATCGAAGCAGGAAAAGATATGAACCAAGAGGATATGCGAAATGTCGTTTTGTTTATTCGTGAATTTGCGGACAAGTGTCACCACGGCAAAGAAGAAGCCTTGCTCTTTCCAGCCATTAAAGAAAATAACATTCCTGAAGAAGTGGCGCTCGTTGATATCTTCATCGAAGAACATAAAATCAGTAGGGGTTTCGTGAAAAATATGGCAGATGCGATTGAAGCAAGCCTATCCCCTATTTTTATCGAAAACGCCAGAAAATACATCCAACTACTCGACCAGCACATAGATCGAGAAAATCAATTCCTTTTCCCAATGGCTGAAAAATCTCTTTCAGAAGATAAGCTGAAAGAATTGGAAGTTGGGTTTGAAAATGTGGAAAAAAATATTATTGGAGAAAAAAGACATCAGGAATTATTTGGTCTTATCCAGAACCTAAAAGAAATCTACTTGTGAACATGCCTAACTGAAAAGTAAACCCTTGACAGACCGAGACGCCTAGGATACTATTCTAATGTAAATTAGAATAGTTTTTTTATGCAATTTCAATGTTGCGCCAAAAATTCAAAAGAGCAAAAAGAAGTCGAAAAGACGTATGCCTTTTTACGGGCGGTCTCAGATCCCAATAGACTGAAAATTATTTGCGTCCTTCAGACTGGGCCCAAGTGTGTATGTGAAATTGTGCCAGTAGTAGGCATCTCGGACAAGCTCGCCTCTCATCATCTGAAGCAATTAAAAAATATCGGAATCTTAGCTGAAAAGCGCGAAGGAAATTTCATTCGTTATAGCTTAAATAAAAAAATAATTAAAGAGTACAAGAAAATTTTTAACCAAGTAATCACCGCCTAAAGCCGAGCTTTGGATGATGGTCTTTTCTATTTTTCAAAAAGCTTGGCTTTAGGGAAGGTGGTCTTAAAAAGGTTCTAAAAAAATTTTAATCAACTAACAACAAAATATATGAAAATCAAAATTCTAGGCACAGGTTGCCCAAATTGTAAAAAATTAGAACAAAATACTAAAGATGCTATTTCAAGCTTAGGACAAGAAATTGAAATTGAGAAAATAACGGGGATAGAAGATATTATGAAATATAATGTGATGAGTATGCCGGCCCTAGTGATAGACGAAACAGTGGCCATTTCTGGGAGAGTGCCAAGCGCTGAAGAGATTAAGAAATTGTTATCAAAAAATGAAATTTCTTCTGCAAAAACCACCGGGTGTTCTTCTTGCGGAGATAAATACTAAAAACTTATGGATAATCTTTTTTACCCTACAAAATTATTCGCCGATTGGTTTTCGTTTAGCCTACTAAAGCTAACTCCCAAAACATTAGCTGGCGAAGCGGTCAATTTTTTTGTCTTTGATACGGTCAAAGTTTTTCTTCTTTTGATTGTAATCATTTATGCAGTTTCACTCATACGCACCTATCTACCGGCGGAAAAAATCAGAAGCATCTTGTCACATAAAAACAAATTTATGAGCCATATCCTAGCTTCAGTTTTTGGTATCATCACCCCTTTTTGCTCTTGTAGCGCCGTGCCACTTTTTTTAGGATTCGTAGAAGCGGGAGTGCCACTCGGTGTGACCTTTTCTTTTTTGGTTTCTTCCCCGATGATTAATGAAGTGGCCTTGGTGCTTTTGCTTGGAATGTTCGGCTGGAAAATTGCCGGCATCTATATCTTCAGCGGACTTTTGATTGCCATTTTTTCCGGATTCATTATTGGCGCTTTGAAGGTGGAAAATTTATTAGCAGATTTTATTAATGCCAATCGAATTGATCCAAATGCCACGCCCCTTTTGCAAATGACCGGCCAAGAGCGCCGCGCATACGCCTGGAATTATACGAAAGATATCCTCAAAAAAGTTTGGCCGTATATTATTATCGGAATTGGCCTGGGCGCTTGGATCCATGGTTATGTGCCCACTGATTTACTCGCTAAATATGCCGGCAACGGAAAATGGTACTCGGTTCCTCTAGCCGTTCTCATCGGCATCCCGCTCTATTCCAACGCGGCCGGAGTTATTCCCCTGGTCTCAGCCCTCACCGAAAAAGGCGTCTCGATGGGCACCACCTTGGCTTTTATGATGGCGGTGACTGGCCTGTCTCTTCCGGAATTTATGATCCTTAAAAAAGTTATGAAAACCAAACTCATCCTTATTTTTGCCGGAGTGGTGGGAGCGGGCATCATCTTCACTGGATATTTATTCAATTTTATTTTACAATAACTTTTCGGGTAACATACCCCCTCCAGAGGTGGGCGGGCATGGTACGTCTTGACTAAACAAGCCTTTTATGCTAAACTCCATCATTAGTTCTTTCTAAATTCAACTTCACACGAACTAACCACTAAGTCATTAATTTTTTGATTGTTTGGTTGTTAGTTTGTGTATTAACCAATCAAAACCAAAAAAATTAGAGGAGAACGGGGATGAAAATGCGGAAAACAATCGCGCTTGGACTTATTTTACTGGCACTTTTTATTACTTCTTGTGCAAAAAAACAACAGAATGATGTGGCGTTGGCTCCGAGAAAAGATTTGTCTGTTCAATTACAGACAAAAGATGAAGTCAAAAAAGAGAATCAAGATAAAGAGAGAATTAAGCTCGATGTTGGGCTCTATGCTTTCAGCATAGAAGACTATCATAATGCGATCCTGTTACTTTCCCAAGTTGAAGGAATATATCAAGATCCTTCCGGCCTCTGCTTTATTGGAATCTCTTTTTTTCAAGTAGGAGAAACTGACCTAGCCAGAGATGGGTTTGATGAGGTAATTAGCCAGGTTAAGTTACACCCATCCCTGCCTGGAAAAAATTTTATCCTCTCAATTACATACAGATACAAAGCCGAGATTGCTTTTCGAGAAGATAATTACCCGAAAGCGCTAGAGTATTGCAAGATAGGAATACCCTTAGCAAAAAAAGCAGTTGAGTTTAAGGAAGGAGCTAGCGCAGAACAAATGCTAGAGGATCTCGAAAATTTGAAATCTCGGATTGAGATTAAAATTTAGAGAAGGTCTTAATTTAAAGACTAACTCACTAATTTCACAAACTGTCCTTATGCAAACCCGAAAAATCGGGCCAAGCATGCGGACAGTTTTTTATTTGTAAAAATAACCTGTGCTACAATAGACTAATCAACCACTTAAGCTAAGTACTTACTACTAAAACTTTTCCTATGATTAAAATTTATTACAAATCCGTTAAAAGTTCCGGACTCACTGCTTTGGACAATTTCAAAATTGGCGCCTGGGTGGACGTTTGTGATCCAAACAAAGAAGAGTTGGAAAAACTGGAAAATATGCTAGGCGTAGAAAAAAGTCTTTTGCATGATGCCTTAGATCCCTATGAGGTGCCTCGAATGGAACAAGAAGATGGCATTACTTATGTTTTCACTCGCGTGCCACAATACCAAGAGAAAGAAGTCCTTACCCTGCCTATCCTCGTCGCCTTAGGGGAAAATTTTCTCCTGACAGTTTCCAAAGAAAAACTGAATTTTCTAGAAAAATTTTCCCGAGGACAAATTGCTTTTTCAACAACTCAAAAAACCAAATTACTCTTAGAGATATTTTTCCACATTAACAAACAATACGATTTCTTTTTGGTTGATATCGGGAAAAAAATTCGCGGTTTAAAAATTAAATTGGAAAAAATAAGTAACCGTGAACTTATTCAATTCGTGGACCTGGAAAGCGTGCTTAATGACTTTCTGTCTTCCCTTACTCCAACCAATGCAGTTTTACGAAAAATCTTGGACGGACGAAGCTTGCATCTCTATGAAGAAGATCGCGATCTCGTGGAAGATATCTTCCTGGGCAACGGTCAGATTATTGAGATGGCCAGTTCAACACTGAACCAGGTGGTCAACATCAGAAACACATCTTCCAGCATCATTACTCATGAATTGAATCGTGTGATGAAAATCCTCACCGTTTTAACAATTCTTCTCACTATTCCAACTATGGTTTTTAGTTTTTATGGTATGAATGTCGCCCTTCCCGCGATGAATAATCCCACTACCTACATCTCCATTCTTTTTTACACCTTCACTTTTTCCTTGCTCGCCATGGTTCTTTTTAAGAAAAATCGTTGGCTCTAACCCACATTAGAAGATTGTTTTTTTCTGTGCTAGACTGAAAGCACTTAATTTTAAAAAAATATTTATGCTGAATCTATTTCACGCCATAATCTTAGGCATCGTCGAAGGAGTGACTGAATTTTTGCCCATTTCCTCCACAGCTCATCTCATCTTGACCGCTGATCTCTTAAAAATTCCTCAGACAGAATATATTAAATCTTTTGAAATCATTATCCAGCTCGGTGCTATTCTAGCAGTCGTAGTTTTATATTGGAAGAAATTTCTGGATTTTGAATTTCTGAAAAAATTAATTATTGCCTTTATCCCGACCGGAATTTTAGGATTGCTTTTTTATAAAATTATTAAGACTTATCTTTTAGGCAATATCAACGTGGTCTTATGGTCATTGGCCTTGGGCGGTCTCGCTCTTATTCTCTTTGAAAAATATTTTACCAAAAAAGATGAGGCGCGCGAACTGGATGTCAGAGATATCAGCTATAAGCATTGTATCTTTTTGGGACTTTTTCAAAGCATCGCTATGATTCCGGGAGTGTCACGCTCAGCCGCCACCATCATTGGTGGGCTCACTCTTGGCATTCCTAAGCGTACCATCGTGGAATTTTCTTTCCTTCTGGCCGTGCCCACAATGGCAGCAGCCACCGGGTTAGATCTCTTGAAAAATGCCAGCTCTTTCAGCGCCTCCCAAGCCAACTCCCTCGCCTTAGGTTTTATCGTCTCTTTTGTGATGGCTATCATTTCTATCCGTTGGCTTTTGGGTTACATTAAAAATCATACCTTTACGGCCTTTGGGGTGTATCGTATCGCCCTAGTCATTTTGTTTTTAATCTATCTATTCTAAAACAAAAAAACTCCTTATCTTAAAGAGCTTTTAAAAAAAGAGAATACCCTTCTCTTTTTTTATCTCCTGGTCAAAGCTAACCTAAAACGATTAAAAAGAAGGGCGATGAAAATAAGCCCGGTGATGTAATAAATAACCAACATAAAAATACTACGCGAATCAGTCCCTATAAAAAGACCGTGTAAAAGCGCCAGGATAAAAAGTGGGTAAACTAAAAAATGCAATTTACGCCACCAAGAAGAGCGCTGAAAACGCGAGATGAGCGAACTCAACATAATAATCAAAACCAAATAGAAACCCACTCTGCCAAAAGCCAAGGCTACCGGTTGATAGCCGGAATTGAGAGGAAGAAAAATATCCCCTATACCAAACGGCAAAAAACTATCAAACGTCAAGGATATAATATGCACCAAAAGAGCTAGCCCAAAAGAAACTCCTAAATACTTATGAATGAGCCAAGCGTGCGGAGGAGTGATGAATTGATAAGTTAAACCCGTAGCCATATTTTCTCCCATCACGATTAAAAAAAACAAAAGTATGTAGGCCGTAATAGCCGCCGAGCGTGTAATATACCACGGCATCGAGCTAGGTCTTGCCGAAGGGATATTAGTAACCACGTCACTATTAGTGGGGGTGGTGCTCAGAGCTATTGTCTTATTCTTATTGGCAGTTTCAGTAGATTGAATCAAGGGCGCGCTAGAAATTTCTTGAGATGCATCTTCTTCCGCCTTGGCAGAAAAAGAGAAAACTAAAAATAAAGCCACAACAAAAAGAAGAATTATTTTACGCTTATTTTTTTGATACTTTTTCATAAGTTATTAATTAACCTATATTTTTAGTATACCCCATTAAGAAGTTCTCGTCTTGGCTGATGGAGTAGGCGCGGAAACTTTTTTCGAAGCAGTAGGAATAGGAGCCACTGTCACAGCCGAGGAATCAGCCTTTACACTACTATCAACATTTTGGGAAGAAACACTTCCACTTGAAGTGGCCGTAGAAGAGGTTGCTTCAATCTCAGGGGATACAGTTCCTGTTATAATTGGCTTGATGGCTGATTTGTAAATAAAATAGAAAGGTAAAAGAAAAACAGCCATTGCAAAACTAAGGGCATAAAAAGTATTGCGAATTTTGGGCCAGATTCCTTCATCCTCAATCATAGAAAAACCCTCAGTTTCGATTTGAAAATCTTGCACCCCAATCTTTTTGAGATTTTCCTTCATCGCCTCCATAAATTTTTGCGGTCCGCAAAGAAAAAAAGTTTTTCCATGAGTATGCCCGATAAAGTTTTTTATAATCTCAGGACTCAAGCGTTTATTGATAAAACCCGTTGCCTTATATGGAAACTTTTCATCGGTCACACTGAGGAGTGTCCGCAAATTTTTATTTTTTTTCTCCAATTCTAAAATCTCCTCCAGAAACAACGCACTCTCGAATGTACGATTACTATAAAGTAGCGTCATTTTATTAGGCAATTGATGTAAAGTCGCATAGCGTAAGGCACTTATAAAAGGTGTGATGCCCACTCCCCCAGCCAAAAAAACCAAGTCGTGATGTTTTTCTTTTTTGAAAGTGAAATTACCATATGGTCCATCCACAAAAATCTCGTCCCCCTCTTTCATTTTTGAGAGACCCCTAGTAAAAGGGCCAGTCACCCTGATACCTAATTGAATAGAACCATTCTCCAAGGGGGAGCTGGCAATGGAAAAGGTGTGCTTTTGTTCGATTTCTCCTTTAGCATTTTTATAATAAATCATGACATATTGTCCGCTTTGAAAATCAAAAACCGGGATTCCTCTCAAATCTCCCAGCTCTAAAACAATTGTATCATCTCCCTTTTTGTTTATTTTTTTAATATAATACCTATATTCTTTCATAAAATAGTTATTTTTTGTTATTTATACTCACACATCACTATAATACACCCTATCACAAAAAAATAATTCATTCGAGTCGCCAAAATTATTCTTAAAAATGGGCAACCTCTCAAAAGGTCTAAAAACCGCCTAAATCAACCATTTCTGCGTTTCTCGTTCCTCCTATTGACAAATCCCTGAAATAAGCATACAATTTAGACAAGTCCCAGAGAGCGTGCAGCCAAAGATTAGTCGAACTTTTTTGCAAAGCTTCAAATGGTACTAATTTAAATTACTATCAACATCAATCATGGAACAAGGAATTGTCAAGAAAAAAGTTGATGACCGAGGATTCGGATTCATTTCTCGTGAGGGAAATGACAAGGACCTTTTCTTCCACTCAAAAGAACTTCAAGGTGTAACCTTTGAAGAACTTAGAGAAGGAGACAAAGTTCAATTCGAAGTTAGCGAAAGCCCGAAAGGACCTTGCGCTACCAACGTCTCAAAAATGTAATACTTTAAAAAGTATTCGAATAAAAATCACTGGCTTAGCTAGTGATTTTTATTTGCCCCTTTCTTTTTTCCCGTTTTTCTGGTAGAATAAATTTTTATAATAACCCCAAAAAAAATTATGTCCAGCGATAATCTAGCTATCAGATTTAATAAAGTTTCTTTTGAATACAACCGCGACAAGCCCATTTTAGATGAAACTTCTTTTGCCATCAGAGCCGGTTCCAAATTCACTATTATGGGTCAAAATGGTGCCGGTAAAAGTACTATTCTGGGTCTCATTATGGGAGAATTAAAGCCGACCGAAGGATCAATTTTTGTTGATCCAGATTTGACTGTGGCCATTGCCAAACAAGTCATCCCCCGAGAAGATATCAATCTCACCACACGCGAATTTTTTGCCAAATGTTTTTCAGAAAAAAAGTATGACATCGACCGCAAAATCGACAAAGTAATGGAAATTGTGCACTTGAAAGCGGACTATGAAAAAAAGATTGAGAAATATTCCGGTGGTCAGCAGGCTAGATTGCTTTTAGCTTCAGCTCTCATCCAAGATCCAGACCTCTTGATTCTCGACGAGCCGACTAATAATCTTGACTCGGATGGCATCGGACACCTCATGACATACCTCATGGGATGCGAAAAAACTTGCATCGTCATTTCCCATGACGCCGACTTTTTAAATTGCTTCACTGACGGAGTGCTCTATTTAGATGTTTTCACTAAAAAAATTCACCAGCACATCGGAGATTACTATACCGTATTAGAAGAAATCGCGGCGGAAATCAAAAGAGAGGAACGCAAAAATGCCCAGTACGAAAAAGAAATTTTGGCCAATAAAGAAAAAGCTAATTTTTTCGCTAATAAAGGTGGCAAGATGAGATTGGTGGCCAGAAAAATGAGAAACAAAGCGGAAGAAATGGAAGAAGCTAAAGTGGCCGTCCGAAAAGAAGACAAGGCCATTCGCGACTTTGAAATTCCAATGCAAGAGGGTCTTATTGGAGAAATAATCAATATCGCGTCTCTGACTGTGATGAAAAATTATGAACCCCAAGAGAAAAAAGTGCGCGTGTCACTCAAAAAAAATCAGCACCTGCTTTTAAAGGGACCTAACGGCATCGGTAAAACAACTCTCTTAGAATCTCTTGCTTCCGGAACGGCTAAAGGCGCTAAAATTATTGACGGCGTGAAAGTCGGATACTATCGCCAGGATTTTTCTAATCTCGATTTTGAAAAAACAGTTTTTGAAACTCTAGAATCCGCTATGCCCGGACCAGATGAAGAACGTCTGAGGAGTGTCGCCGCCGGATTTCTTCTCACTAAAGACACAGTCTATGCCAAAATCGGCTCTCTTTCCGAAGGACAAAAGGGTCTCGTGGCTTTTGCGCGTTTGATGCTAGAAGAGCCGGGACTTTTGATTCTGGACGAACCAACCAACCACATCAACTTCCGCCATCTTCCCGTCATTGCGAAAACCTTGGACAATTATAAAGGCGCTATGATTCTCGTCTCCCACGTCCCGGAATTCGTTTCGCAAATTAGGATCGATGAGACTTTGGATTTAGAGAATTAAAAAAATATGCCACAGCATTTTGATACAATCGTCGTTGGAGGCGGACCATCGGGTATGATGGCCGCCCTGACCGCCAGTGAGAATGGCCAAAAAGTGGCCATCATTGAAAAAAATTCCTCACTCGGAAAGAAGTTGCTTCTCACCGGGAACGGTAGATGTAATTTGACCAATATTTCCAATACTAATACCGAGTTTATGGAAAAGATTGGAAAGAGCGGTCGCTTTCTTTTTTCGTCTCTTTCTGATTTTGGGCCGAAAGAAACGATGGATTTTTTTGAGCAATCCGGTGTGCCCTTGAAAATTGAAAATAATGGGCGAGTTTTCCCAGTGAGTGATAAATCTCAAGATATCCTTAACGCACTCACTAAACTTTTACGAAAAAATAATGTAAGTATCCTGACCGGTCAAAATGTCACCGGTTTCGAAATGGAAAAAAATCTCATCGAGTGCGTGAAAGTCGGCGACCAAAAATTCTCCGCGAAAAATTTCATCTTGACCACCGGCGGAAAATCATTTCCGATGACTGGTTCAGCCGGCGAAAGTTATTTCTGGCTGGAAAAATTAGGGCATACCATTAACCCTCCAACGCCAGCTTTAGTGCCCATTAAAACAAAAGAAGCTTGGGTTAAAAATTTACAAGGTATCAGCCTGGAAAAGGCAGAACTAAATCTTATCCAGAAGAAGAAAAAGATTAAACTAGGCACCGGAGACATTGTCTTCACACATTTTGGTCTTTCCGGACCTACTGCTATAAATGCCAGTAAAGTTGTCGGGGAGTATCTTAAAAAAGGAGAAGTTTTTTTAAGTCTCGATCTCTTCCCTACTCTTAGTAAAGATGAATTGGAAGAAAAAATGAAAAAAGATTTTGGAACATATCAAAAACTCAATTTGAAAACTTATTTAACCAAAAGTCTTCCGCAAAAAATGGCAGAGGAAATTTTAAAATTAGCCAAAATAGCGCCTGACGCAAAAATCCAAACTATAACCAAAATAGAAAGAAGAGCTCTCAGCGAAATTCTTAAGAACTTGCGCTTGGAAGTATTTTCTCTCTTGGATTTTAACTCCGCCATGGTCACTAGTGGTGGCGTAAGCCTTAAAGAAGTCGACCCGAAAACTATGTGTTCGAAAATAGTGCCGAATTTGTTTTTCGCCGGTGAAATACTTGACCTCGACGGCCCGACTGGTGGATACAATTTGCAAATTGCTTGGAGCACCGGAAGATTGGCTGGCGCAAAAACTTTAGCAAAATAAACTTTCAACTTTGCAAACAAAAAACACCTCCTTTCTGGATGTGTTTTTTATATAAAAGAATAATACCTCGCTTCAGAATGTTTATGCTATACTTAGAAAGTAATTTTTAGAAACTTTTTTATGTCCGTACATCACAACAGCCACCACATGCATCATTTTCTAAAAAACAAGGAAATGAACGAGATGTATCTATCTTATGGTATTTTCAATTTCGCCCTTGGTCTCATTTCTGTTTTCATCCCAATCTATCTGTATAAAATTGGATATTCTATCCCGATGATTTTATTTTTCTTTTTCCTTAATTCCGTGGCTTTCGTAGCCTTTTCCTATGTGGGCGTGAAAATTGTTTCTCGCATCGGCGTGAAACACTCAATGCTTCTAGCCAGTCCAATGCTCATTCTCTTTCTTTTGGGCATGCAATTCATCGAAGCTTGGCCGATTTTATTTTATATTTTGCCAATCCTGCGCGCTTTCAAAATGATCCTTTATAATTATAGTTTTCATTTAAATTTTCTCCGCCACTCAGATAAGAAAGATCGTGGCAAGGAAGTTTCTATGATCCAAGCCAGCGCAGTCATCGCCGGCATCTGCTCTCCTTTTATTGGCGGACTAATTTTGCACTTCGCCAATTTTTCTGCCCTTTTCATCGTTGGCGCCGTATGTATTTTTTTGGCTATGATTCCCCTTTTCCTGACCAAAGATATTTATGAACCGATTTCTTTTGGCAAAGGCAATCTTTTCTCCGGAATTTTCAAAAGAAAAAACCTACCCCTTATCGCCACCTTCTCCGGTTATGCTATTGAATCCTGGATCGGCATCATCATCTGGCCAATTTTCCTTTATCTCCTTTTTTCAAATTTCGAAGCGGTCGGCAACATTACCTCACTGACTGCTTTTATCACGCTCCTTATATTCTACTTTGTTGGAAAAATAACAGACAAGAAAGACAGGCGCTCTCTTTTGCTCTTTGGAACAATACTCTATTTTTTCGGCTGGATAGGTAGAATTTTTATCACCGGACTAAGCTCGGTGCTCATTATAGATTCATATAAAAATGTTACCCAACAAATTCTTTTTGTTCCTTGGTCGGCCTATTCCTATGATCTGGCAGCTCAGCGCGATTATTTCAAATTCATTGTGAGACGCGAAGTAGTTTTTAACTTAAGTCGAGTTTTAGTCTTGCCTATTTTATCCCTAATCTTCTATATAAATTTCCACGCCTTCACTCTCTCCTTTATTCTTGCCGCTCTCTCAAGCCTTTTCTACATCTCCCTAGGAGAAAAAAGTCTCATCCGAGAAACTTAATTTTAAAATATCACTTGTTATTTTTACTTCTGACAAGCCTCACATCGACAGCCATAAGGTTTGATATATTCATCAAAATATTCTTTGCCATAATTATAATTCAATTCTTCCCCAGCTCGGATGCGTTTTTTAGCGTAGATAAAAATCCTTTGCCCTCCGATTCTCGCCTCGCAATTCGGTCGACAACTATGATTAATGTAACGACTTATATTTGTTCGCTTAGACCCGTCAATACTAAAACGAGAGTTAAGCGCAAAGATATATTTGCTATTCTTTTGATCGGCAATTGAGTTAGGTAATTTTTCTCCAGTATACTCAATTACTAAATCGCCCTTTTTAAAATCCACCGCAGAAAACAAACCTAACCCACTCCCCGACCTTTTCACTAAAAATTTTTTCTTCTCCATATTTTTTCTCATTCTATGATTAAATAGCGTTTTTCTAGTCTATAGACCTTTTTGTCATCAGTCAAATCTGAATTTAACACATCTATTTTTTTGGACTATAATGTAGATATAATAGAAAATTTTATTCCTCAATAATATGATCTACCCGGAACTAAGCTCCCAAGAAGCAAAAAAACGTTTGGAAAAATTCGGCTTCAATGAAATTAAGGAAAAAAAACCAAATGCTGCCCTTAAATTTTTTCGCTGGTTAATTTCACCCATCGCCCTGATGCTTCTAGCCGCGGCCCTCCTTTCACTTTTTATCGGAAAAGATTTTGATTTCTATTTCATTCTAACTCTGATGCTGATTAATTTTTTCGTAGGGTTTTGGCAAGAAAAAAAAGCTGACAATGCCATTAAAAAATTACGCGAGAAACTGGCCGTACAAGTAACAGTTTTGCGAGACGGTCATTGGCATTTCATCGCTTCACGCCTCATTGTTCCGGGCGACGTCATCGAACTCAATTTGGGTGACATCATCCCAGCCGACATCAAAATTCTGGAAGGGAAAAATCTCAGTATTAATGAAGCCGCCTTGACTGGAGAATCTCTGCCGAAAGATAAAAATGTCGGAGACGGATGTTATTCCGGATCTTTTATCGCTTCCGGCTGGGGACGCGCAAGTGTTGAAAAAACCGGCAGTGAAACGTATTTTGGACATATTCTCATTTCTATGGACACCAGTTATAAACGCAGTATCCTAGAACAAGATATCTTAAATATCTCTAAATTTCTTTCTATTTTAAGCTTTATTTCTGTCCTTCTTTTAACTATTATTTTCCTTATCCAAGGGAAGCCCTTCTTAGAGCTTTTAACTCTTGACCTCAGCCTTATTATCGCCGGCATTCCGATTAGCCTTCCAACTATTATGACTCTCATTATTAGTTTTGGCGTCCTTGGATTAGCTAAGAAAAAAACTGTCGTGCGCCGCCTTTCTGCCCTGGAAGATCTGGCCAACGTCACAATGTTGCTTTCAGATAAGACAGGTACGCTTACTAAAAATGAAATCGGCATTGAAAAAATAGTCTCTTACAATAATTATACTGAAAATGATATCGTAAATTTCTCTGCCTTAACCACCCGAAGGCACGACAAAAACGCCATTAGCCAAGCTATTTTGCAAAAAAGAAAGAGTCTCAAGTTGGAAAATGATTATACCGTCATTGATTTTCTGCCTTTCAACTCTAATCGTAAAAGAAGTACTACCTTGGCTGAAAATTCTTCCGGTAGAATACTCATCTCCGCCGGAGCCGCCCAAATCATTGAAAGTTTTTGCCAAATTGATGAGAACACTAAGAAAAAACTAGACCAGGATGTCCGTGATGCAGCGCAAGGAGGATACCGCACTATTATGGTCGCGGTCAAAAAAACTGACAGAGAAAATGACGAGAGCGATATGACTTTGGCCGGGATGCTACTTTTCTCAGACACTTTGGAAAAAGGCGTCAAGAGCACTATAGAATTCATCAAAAAAAATGGCATCGAGGTAAAAATGCTCACTGGAGATAATCATGCTATCGCCGAAAGAGTAGCTCATGATTTAGGCCTCAATGGAAACGTGGTTAGTCGGGCGTCCGCTCCCGGTGGAGATTATAAACATTTAACCCCGGAGGAATTTAGACGTATTGGAGTGTTTTCTGAAATTTTGCCAGAGGACAAAGCCGATTTGGTTTTAGCCGCGAAAAATAGTGGCTACATCGTGGCAGTGACCGGCGACGGCGTTAATGACTTGCCGGCTCTCAAAACCGCCAACGTCGGTATTGCTGTTAAAAACGCCGTAGACACCTTGAAAAGTGCCGCAGATCTTACCCTCTTTTCCAGTGGAATTTCTGTCATTCAGGATGCTATTTTAGAATCGCGCAAAATCTTTGCCAGGCTCTATGCCTATTCAGTTTACCGTATCTCGGAAAGTTTCCGTGTCATTGTAACCATTACTCTTTTAGGCTTAGTATATAACACCTATCCCCTCACCCCCATTCAACTCATCATTCTAGCTCTTCTTAATGATATTCCCATCATCTCTTTGGCTTTTAATCGCGTACGCGTCGCCACTAAACCGTCTGCCATCGACGCTAAAGAACGAATAAAATATAGCCTTGCTTTCGGGATGGTCGGAGTGGTGAACAGTTTCCTCTTTTTCTTTTTAGCTAAAAATATTTTCCATTTGGATTGGGAAGTTTTGCAAACACTTTTCTTTTTAAAGCTAACCATCTCCGGCCATATGCTCATCTACGTCGCCCACACCAAAGAGCGCTGGTGGAAATTTTTGCCAAGCCGAGAAGTTATCTGGGCCACCTCCACCACTCAACTCGTCGGGACTGCTATGGCATATTTCGGACTACTTATGAACAAAGCTCCGCTCTCTTGGATAATTTTTATCTGGATCTGGGCTTTAGCCTGGACGCAAGTCTCAGAACTGATGAAATTCATACTAGAGAAAAAATTCGCGCCAAAATCCAACTAAGCACTTGCATTTTAGCAAAAAATATGCTATAATGGATATATAGTAGAAATTAGAAAACGGGTGATTTCCCGTTTTTTTGTTTTAATAAAAGGATAATAAGCCTATAATTCAGGCTAAAAAGTATGTTTTCTCTCACTTATATCAAAAATACTCGCTTTTCATTACATTCCAGAAAAATGTTCCTTTTGGGGCTTATCGCCTTTGTTTTTATGTTAGATCTTTCCGTGATGAATTCTGATATGAAATTTTCCAAAGATATGTCCCACTCCGTTATGGTTAAATACGCCCCTCAAGTTTCTTGGGTCAAAAAAGCGCGCGCGATGGTCAAAGACACCCCAATGGAAAAAATGGTGCCTTATCTTTCTTCTCAAAATGAAGATACGACAGCTTTCCTCGTGAGTGTCGCCAAAAAAGAAAGCAATTGGGGCAAACGTTCTCCCAAATTGGACGGACGCGACTGTTATAATTACTGGGGATATATGGGTCACACCGGAAGCGAAACTCCCAGTGGTTTCACTTGTTTTGACACACCTCAAGAGGCCATTAGGATAGTGGGGGCTCGTTTCGACAATTTAATTAATGAGCAAGAACTAGATACCCCGCAAAAAATGGTGGTTTGGAAATGTGGCTTCGATTGTTCCTGGGACAATCCGGTGGCCGTTAAAAAATGGATCAAAGACGTCAATCACTATTACCAAAAATTTTACGAATAAAAATAGATCATAAAAAAACTGTCCTGACAAAATCAGGACAGTTTTTTATTGAAAAAATAAAAATCATCTCCAATTAATCCTGAGACTATTCAAAACCACCGACACCGAGCTAAAGGCCATGGCTCCGGCGGCGATTTCCGGACTGAGGAGTCCGAAAGCGGCCAAGGGAATGGCGATGATGTTGTAGAAAAAAGCCCAGAATAAGTTTTGCCTAATAGTCTTAAAAGTAAGCTTGGAAAGCTTAATGGCTTCCAGAACTTTCTCCAAATTGTTTTGCATCAAAATTATTTGCCCGGCGTCTTTGGCGATATCCGCGGCGCTCCCCATAGCAATGCCGAGATCAGCTTGCACGAGAGACGGTGCGTCGTTGATTCCATCGCCCACAAAAACAATTTTTTCTCCTTCGTCCTGAAGTTTTTTAATCGCCTCCGCCTTTCCGCCAGGCAAAATTTCCGCCAAGACTTTTTCAATTCCCAATTCTTTCCCCACTGCTTCGGCCGTACGCATATTGTCTCCGCTAATCATAGCCACTTTTAGTCCCATTTTCTTAAGCCCTTGAATGACGGACACGGATTCCTTCCTGATTTGGTCGGCAATAATTAAAACACCCACTACCTCTTGACCATGAGAAACAAAGAGTCTGGTGCCACCTCGAAGGGATTCATCTTCCAAGATAGATTGAGCCCAGACAGTATCTAGTTTATTCTTTTTTAACATTTTTATATTACCTACAACAATTCTGGTTTTATGTGTGGCGCAAACCGCTCGCATTCCCATCCCGCGTACTTCTTCAAAATCATTCAAACTAGCCAACTCTATTTTCTTATCTTTAGCACGTTTTCCAACTGCTTGAGAAAGTGGGTGTTCTGAATATATAGCTAAAGAAGCGGCTAATTTAAGTATCTTCTCTTTCTTAAAATCAAACTTTGGGTTCACGATAATCTCCTCCACTTCCGGCTTCCCTTCGGTTAAAGTCCCGGTTTTATCAAAGGCAACTAAGGTGATATTTTTCGCTCTTTCAAAACTCTCTCCGTTTTTAAACAAAATTCCATTTTTGGCGCCACGTCCGGTTCCTACCATAATAGCGGTAGGCGTAGCCAGACCCAGTGCGCAAGGGCAAGCAATTACCAAAACCGCCACTGCATTAATAATTGACACGGAAAAATTTTGCGAAAAAAGATAGGTCAAAACGAAAGTTACAAAAGCAATCGCAATAACAACCGGCACGAAAACTCCGGAAATCCTATCTGCCAATTTTTGAATAGGGGCTTTTGAACCTTGCGCCTCCTCTACGGCACGGATAATTTGAGCCAAAGCCGTCTCTTCTCCAACCTGCGTCACCTTAATTTTTATAATTCCATCAAGACTCAGCGTGGCACCATACGCTTTTGCACCCACGCTCTTTTCTACTGGCATTGATTCGCCAGTAAGCATTGCTTCGTCCACCATCGATCGACCTTCAACCACTTCACCGTCTAAAGGAATTTTTTCACCAGGCTTCACTAGAAGAATATCCCCTACTCTTACCTTATCTAGCTCTATCTCTTTTTCTCCTTGTCCCGAAACCAAGCGCGCTTTTTTCACGGAAAGTTCCATGAGTTTTTGCATCGCTTCTCCGGCGCGCCCGGTACTCAGCGCCTCAAAATATTTTCCCAGAAGAATGAGAGTTACAATCAGCGCCGAAGACTCAAAATAGGACGCTTCACCGTGAAAAACGGCCCATAGACTGTAAAAATAGGCGATGAGAGTGCCCATTGAGACCAAAGTGTCCATATTGGCCCTTATTCTTTTAAGTTGCTTAAAAGCCATTTTGTGGAAGCGAGCACCAAAGTAGAAAACCACAATTGTGGCCAAAATAATATTCAGCCACGTGGACGATTCCAGCCCAAAAATCATAAAGCCAAAGCTAAATTTAAAAAACATCCCCAGAAAAAGTGGCAAACTCAAAACCCCCGACCACACAAAATCTCTTAAGTTTTTACTCGCCTCTCCCGCTTCGTGATGATGATTATGCATTTCAGCATCATCAGTGTCATTTGAAATTTGTAATTTGGATTTTGAAATTTCTTCTTCTATATCATACCCATTATCCACCACCACTTTTTTAACCTGCTCCTCGCTCAATTTTTCAGCATCATATTCCACATACGCTTTTTTAGACGCAAAATTAACCGTTGCCGAAACAATCCCTTCGGATTTTGTCAGAGCTTTTTCATTATTCAAGGCACAACTGGCACAAGTCATCCCGGTTATTTTGAAAATTATTTTTTGCTTATGCATAAAATTATTTACTCAATTTATTTATTTCCAAAATTTCACCAATCATTTCTTTTTTTCGCCTTTCATTAGTGCCTCGCATTGCCGCCGCAAAGCAACTATTAAGATGACCTTCTAAAATCCTAGCGTTAGCCGCCTTTAAAAGTCCCATCACCGCCAAGTTTTGTTGCAAAATATCGATGCAATACTCCTGATTCGTAGCCATCCCAATCACCCGCCCCAAATGACTATGAGCTTTTTTTAACGCTATAATAGTCTTTTTATCCTCTCCCATATTTTTTTAAAATTTATTATTTATAATTTTTGACATTTGAAATTTGGATTTTGATATTTATAACATACCTCCCCCCCAGGTATACCCATTTTACTCTCCCCTTAAAAAATTGTCAAACAAAAATAAAAAGCCTTCCGAAAAAGGCTTAGCGGGAACTTAAAATCTTAAGTTGCTACTTAAAATTTTAAATTTGGCAGAAGCAAAAATATAACGTGGCATATTTTTGCTTCTGCATTTTCGAAACCTATCGGGTAGCTAAAATCCTGAATCGCTCCTCCGTCTAGCCTCCGCTCTTTGTTTTTGTCCCTGTAATTCATACCATTCAGCCGTATATGGCCTAGGTGTCTTGTTCTGCGGAGTTACTATCACGGCTCTTGTTTCTCCATCAGCCATCTTGACGACGATAGTAGTTCCTTTCTTTCCAGCATTCATATCTCACCTCATCTTGTTTGTGTTTTTAATTATTCATTTGAATAATCATTGAAAGAACAAAAAAAACCAGCCCCTTATGAGACCGGTTTATTTTTATCAAGAAGATTTACATATTCTTAGCAAAAACAAAGCGACCTCGCTGGCTAAACCAGAAAGTAAAGCTATAATAGAATGTTTTTGTTACGTTTTTTATCATACATCCATTTTAAACTACGAGTTGAAAAGTGTCAAATCATAGGCTAAAAAAATGTCTACACCAAGCTAAGGTTCAGCTTGGTGTAGGAAAAAATTTATCTTTCAGACAATACGGTGTTAACATCGACAATATCACCTGGAAGATTCATTACAGAGAGAGCAGTAACGCCATTATCATTACAGCGAGTCTTAGCGGAGCTGGAAAATTCTCCCTCAAGAGGACATCTTCCGACTGCTTTTCTATTCCTGCATCTACGGCTTGATTCTACTCTATTACAATTATATCGGCTTCCTTTCATTTCTTTCCCTCTCGCTATCTAAATATTTAGGTAAAGTTTTGCCTTCTCCTCTGTTACGGCATAAAATTCACAGAAGAAGACTCTTGCGCCAGATACCGCCACTACTTTGACAAGCCCGCTTTCAGATAAGCGAATATCCACATTTCTCGCAGATATTTCCTTATTCGTGATTTTTTCACGAAAAGAACTGACCCCAATTTCATTCCAGTTACAAAATCTCTTTACGCATTGTTTAGAAATTTTCTCTAATAAATGCATAATTTTTTTCAAAAAAGACACTTTCCCCTCCTTTTATTTAGAGCTTTCTTCAAAAAATTATTTATATGCTTACGACATCTTACCTTTTCTTTTATCCTATTTTGATTTTTTTCTGACAACTGTGTATCCGCAAGAACCGCACTTTTTGTGAAGTTCAAAGAACACTCTCGTCCTACCTATATAAGCTCCATAAATCCCGTCCTCAATTTTTATCGCTCCAGTCTTGAAAATACTAGTGTGTAATTCAATGATTGACGCGTAATAGGATATGGAAGTTTTTCCGTCATCAGTGACGAAAAAGGCTCTTCCGGCTTCTTTCTCTATGTCATGAGTTTTTCCAAATTCTATTTTTCTAGACATAATCAACCTCTTTATTATAGTTGTTACCAAAATTAAGAGATAAGCACCGAATAAAATTGTTTTATAAAAGAACAAAAAACGATAAAAAAAGACCGGCTACCCTGGGGTGACCGGCTCGTTGTTGTTGGTAATTTTTTCTCCTTAAGCCCTATTACCCGCAAAAACAAACTGGCCACCTTGACGCAAGGTCAAGACCAGCTTATTAATCAAAACGAAAGTTTTGCGAGTAACGTTATTATTCATAGCCTCATCCTAAGCCATTATCTGTTTTTTGTCAATAAGCCAAAATTTGAGCTGTGGATAACTCTAATAATCCCTCAGTTTTTTAATCGTAGCGTGATCACGAATTTTTTCCAAAGCCTTGGCTTCAATCTGACGGATGCGCTCGCGCGTCACGCCAAATTCCTGTCCCACTTCTTCCAAAGTATGCGTCACTCCATCTTCCAATCCAAAACGAATCTTTAAAATCTTTTGTTCGCGTGGAGTCAGATCTTTCAAAATTTCGCTCACGTGTTCTTTAAGCATTTTGCGAGAAGCAATTTGATTGGGCATAATCGTTTCGGTGTCTTCGATGAAATCTCCCAAAACACTATCATCATCAGAATCCCCCACTGAAGTTTCCAAAGAAACCGTTTCTTGAGAAATTTTTTGGATGTGTCTGATTTTTTCCACTTCCAAATCCATTTCTACCGCAATTTCTTCCGGCAATGGTTCGCGTCCAAGATCCTGAACCAGGCGACGAGTGATTTGAGTATATTTATTAATCGTTTCCACCATATGCACCGGGATTCTGATTGTTCTGGATTGATCAGCTAAGGCGCGCGTTACCGCTTGGCGAATCCACCAAGTGGCGTAGGTGGAAAATTTATAACCCTTGCGATAATCAAATTTTTCCACTGCGCGAAAAAGTCCAATGTTGCCTTCTTGGATAAGATCAAGGAGGGACAGGTTATGTGAACGTCCGACATATTTTTTAGCAATTGAAACTACCAAACGCAAATTCGCCTCAGTCAATCTTTGCTTGGCTGCTAAATCTCCTTTTTCGATTCTTTTAGCCAGGCTCACCTCGTCTTCGGTTGTGAGCAAACTCACTCTTCCAATTTCTCGCAAATACATTTGTACCAGATCAGAAGAAGAATCATCAGAAGAAGTCATCCCGGAAGTTTTTCGTTCCTTCTTTTTCTTGCTATCTTTTTCCTTATCCAAATCATCTGAAATCTTATCCGTTTCCATCTTAATGATTTCATCTGAACTGGCCACGCGAACGCTTTTTTGCTCGAGCGCGTCATAAAGCTCCTCCAGCATCTCAATGTCTTTTTCCGCATCCGGAATAATGTGTAAAATTTCATCCTCAGTCACAAAACCACGTTGTTTTCCTCGATAAACCAAATCCTTAATCTGGTCGGACTTCCGCTGATTTGCCTCCTCTTTTTTAGTTAATTTTTTTTCGATGACTTTTTTCTCTTTTTTAACTACAGCCTTCTTCGTATTTTTCGCGCCTTTTTTAATTTGTTTTTTACCCACTTTCTTAACTGTTTTTTTAATTATTTTTTTCAAAACATTTTTAGTTTTACTCTTGGACTTTTTTAAAATATTCTTACCAACATTTTTTACTGCCTTTTTCAGCGCAGTTTTTTTTATTTGAGAATCTTTCTTTTTTTGACTTTTGTCTTTCGCCATAATAATATAATAATTTTCTACGGAAAAATAAATTAAAGATAATTTTTTATTCCAATGGATTCGATACTTCTTTGGAAAGTTTATTAAACTCTTCCCGTAAGAAAATAATCGCCGCTTCGTCTTTTTTCTCTTCTGCTATTTTCAAATCCCCCGCCAAGCGGATCAGGTTATTTTTCCTATTTTCCTTTTTCATTTCATTAAAACAATTTTCTAAATCTTCAAATGGTTTTTCATCCGCAATTTCTTCCGGATTATTATTAAGTCCAATCCGATATTTTTTTTGAAAAAAAATTCTTTCAATCCGACCCTTCTCTTTGGAATCATTTATCTCAGACAATAATTTATCAAAATCAAAAGCTAATTCAGTCCCCCTAAGTATCATTATGTTTAGAAGGCTATCTTTTGAAAAAGAAAGGATAAAATCCTCTTTCTTTTTGGCCTCCTCCCAAACATCTTTAAAAACAAGCATCAACCCGATAAGCTCCTCTTCTAGAATCTCCATCTTAGTCTTTAAAACGATTGCTTCCGGTTCCTTTTCTGTTGGGTGATTATAGCTTACTCTATCTTTAAGACTAATCTTTTTGAAGCTATCCGTCAATGCCGACTCGGCTATTTTTAAATCCTGGGAAATCTTTTTGATCCAATGACTTTTCTCCACCGAATTTTCAAAACTGGCAAGAATATCCACACATTCTTCGGCAATCTTTCTTTTATCTTCAACTTTTTGACGGTCAAATTTGGCATAAAGTTTTTGCAAAAAATAATCCATCACATTTTGCGATTCATCCACCGCCTTTATCAATTTTTTTGGATCTTCTTGGACTGTGTCAGCTGCATCTTTTCCGCTAGGTAAAGTCACCACTTCCACCGCTACATCTTTTTCCAAGCAAAGTTTCACACTTTTTTTTGTAGCGGCCTCCCCAGCCGCATCCATATCAAAAAACATTTTTATCTTCGGCGCGTATCTTTTCACAATATCAATTTGTTCTCCTGTGAGTGCCGTCCCACTGACTGCCACAACATTTTTGAGTCCCGCTTGGCTCGCGGCAATTACATCCATATTTCCCTCTACTAAAAGAGTAAAGTTGCTTTTCTTGATAGCCTCTTTCGCCCTATCGATTCCATAGAGAATTTTGCTTTTATGATAGACTTGTGTTTCGGGAGTATTAACATATTTAGCTTGCGATTCGTCTCCTCCCGGCTCTACGCGAGCGCTATAGCCAACTACGCGCCCCATGTAGTCTCTGACTGGGAACATCACTCGTTCTCTGAAGCGATCGTAATAATCAGACGTATTTTCCTTTTTTATAATTAGCCCGGTAGCTAAAATTTCTTGATTGGAAAAGCCCCGTTCATTCAAAAAATCCACCATATTCCGCCAACCCTTCGGGGCATACCCCAGGCGGAATTCTTTACTTGTTTCATCTTTTATTCCGCGTTCCTGCAAGTATTTAACAATTTTATTTTTTCCCGCACCATTCCACAATTGATGTTCATACCATTTAGTCGCTAGTTCTAAAATCTCCAGCGTTCGATCTTTTTTCTTGGATGCTTCCGGATCATAATCGGCCAATTTTACTCCGGCTTTTTCGGCTAAAATCTTTAAAGCCTCCCGAAAATCCAGCCCATCCATTTCCATCACAAAAGCAAAAATGTCTCCACTTTTTTGACAACCGAAACAATGCCACATCTGCCGTTCTTCGCTGACCATAAAAGACGGGCTTTTTTCATTGTGAAAAGGACAAAGCGCCCGGAAATTATTCCCGGCCTTTTCCAAGCGGATATAATCACCTAAAACATCGACAATGTTGAGGCGACTTTTTATCTCATGAGTGTCGTTATTCAAATTGGTATTGGGCTATTTTTGATTAATCTTTCTCACACCTTAATCGTACTATAATACAGAAAAACAAGCAAAATATTGCAAAAAATGACTTTCCTCTCCCTGATTTTATCAAAAAACGCTCCTTGCAACCGCGAAGCGTTTTTTGTATCTCAGTTATAATCTGTCTAATAAACTAGCCCTTATACCCAGTTCCCGCCGGGATAAGACGACCGATAATCACATTTTCTTTGAGACCTCGCAGTTTATCTTCCTTGCCTTTGACAGCGGCGTTAATAAGTACGCGAGCTGTTTCTTGGAAAGACGCTGCAGAAAGGAAACTATCAGTTGAAAGAGCCACCTTAGTGATACCCAAAAGAAGAGTTTCCCCTTCGGCTGCTTCCTGACCGGCTTCTTTCATCTTAAGGTTACTTTCAAGGAAATCATCTTTTTCCACAATATCCCCCATCGAGAATAAACTGTCGCCTTCCGTCAGGATTTGCACTCGGCTAAACATCTGGCGCACAATCACTTCAATGTGTTTATCATTGATAGCTTCACCTTGAGAGGCATACACTTCCTGAATTTCTCGAATGATATAGCGGTAAACTGCTTCCCAACCCATAGTTTTGTAAAGTTTTCTTAAATCCACATGACCTTCTGAAAGCTGAGAACCCATTCCAACCAATTCTCCTTCCGCCACTTTCAAAGTACTGCCAGTAGGAATTTGATATTCTTTGATGGTCTTTTCTTTATCCTCCGCTTCAATTTTAACAATCACATTCTTATCTTGATTTTCAATCGCAAGCACTTTGCCGGAAACTTCCGTGATGATAGCTTCACCTTTCGGAGGACGTGCCTCAAAAATTTCTTCCACACGCGGGAGTCCCTGGGTAATGTCAGAACCAGCGATTCCTCCAATATGGAAAGTACGCATAGTCAGCTGTGTTCCCGGCTCTCCAATAGCTTGAGCCGCCACAATTCCGACTGCCTGCCCGATTTCCACTAGGTTTCCTCGTCCAAGGTCTGCTCCATAGCATTTCTGGCAAACTCCACGCACAGTCTTACAAGTCACAACACTTCTAATCTTAGCTTTTTCCACGCCGGATTTTTCAATTATATCTCCCTGCTTCTTATTCACTAAGGTTCCCTTTTCTACAATCACTTCTCCGCTTTTTGGATCAATCAAATCCTCCACCAAAACTCGGCCCACTACTCGAGAGGAAAAGATTTGTCCAATACGATCGGAGTCTTCTTTAAAAATATAAATTCCTTCCTTATCCTTACAGTCATTTTCTTTCACAATCACATCTTGAGAAACATCAACCAAACGACGAGTCAAATATCCGGCCGTCGCGGTTCGAAGAGCGGTGTCCGCCATACCTTTTCTGGCTCCATGAGTAGAAATGAAATATTCCAAAACATTCAAACCTTCTTTGAAGGAACTCTTAATTGGCAGTTCAATGGTTTCTCCGGTTGGTCCGGCCATAAGACCTTTCATACCAGCCATCTGCACTACCACTGATTCCGATCCACGAGCTTTAGAATAGACCATAGAATAAACCGGGCCTTCCTTATCCATCGAAGCTCGCACTTCATCTGTAATTTTATTTTTGGCATTATTCCAAATTTCAATCACTTTGCTTTTTCTTTCTTCTTCGGTCAAAAGTCCCATATTAAATTGTTTCTTGATCACTTCCACTTCTTCCTCAGCTTTGTCCATGATAGCTGGTTTATTTTTCGGCACTTCCAAGTCGCCCATTCCCCAACTAATTCCAGACTTAGTTACTGACTCAAAACCGAGGTCCTTTATTTTATCCACAAAAATAGCTGTTTCTTCGCGACCGCAAACTTCAAGCACAGTAGCTACTAATCCCTTCAATTCCTTTTTGGTCATCTCCATATTAATGTATCCCAATTCATCAGGAATGATGAAATTCAATTTAATTCTACCGATAGAAGTTTCCAGTAACTCTCCCTTATACGAAACCTTAATTTTAGCTCGAATGTCAACATATCCCAATTCGCTAGCCAACACGGCTTCATCAAAGCTGGAAAAAATCTTTCCTTCTCCTTTTGCTCCGGGCAAGATATGGGAAATGTAATAGCATCCCAAAACCATGTCCAAAGTTGGAGTGGTAATCGGCTCTCCACTGGCCGGCTTCAAAAGATTTTTAGAACTTAACATTAAATTTTCAGATTCCCAACGAGCTTTATCAGTGAGTGGCACATGCACTGCCATCTGGTCACCATCGAAGTCAGCGTTAAAGGCGGAGCATACCATCGGGTGAACCTGAATAGCTTTTCCTTCAATCAAAATCGGCTGGAAAGCCTGAATAGAAAGACGATGTAAGGTCGGAGCGCGATTCAAAAGGACATAGTGATGAGAAATAATTTCATCCAAAATATCATAAGCCTCTTCTGACTCAGCTTCTACCATTTTTCCGGCAGATCTCACATTATACGCCAATTCTCTTTCGATTAATTTATTGATAATGAAAGGCTTGAAAAGCTCCAAAGCCATTCTTTTTGGCAAACCGCATTGATTGAGTTTCAATTTTGGTCCAACTACGATAACTGAACGTCCGGAATAGTCTACGCGTTTTCCGAGCAAGTTCTGACGAAAGCGTCCTTGTTTACCTTTCAACGTATCAGCTAAAGACCTCAGAGCTCGACGTTGTCCGGTTGAAGCTGCTACGCTCACCTGAGAGCGTCTAGCGCTATTGTCGAACAAGGCGTCCACTGCTTCTTGAAGCATACGCTTTTCATTTCGAGTAATCACTTCCGGTGCACCAATTTCAATCAACTTTTTAAGACGATTATTGCGGTTGATGATTCGACGATACAGGTCATTAAGGTCACTTGTAGCATAACGGCCACCATCAAGCGCCACCATCGGACGAAGGTCCGGTGGGATAATCGGGATAATAGTGCAAAGCATCCACTCCATCTTCATTCCAGCTGATTGAAAACCTTGGAATAATTTTATCCGTTTAAAAACCTTTTTTCTGTCTTGAACCTCTTCGCTATCCAAAAGTTTTTTTAGTTTCTCGATTTCTTCTGCAAGATCCATTTTTTCCAAAATGTTCCGGATAGCTTCTGCTCCGATTCCAGCTGAAAAAACCTGCGCATATTTCATCGATAGATTAAAATATTCTATCTCGGAAATAATCTGCAATTTGTGAATACTTTTCAATTCGTCTTTGGAAGTTTTATAAATACTTTTCAGCTCTTCTATCTTGTCTTTCGCTTCGCCATTACCATCCCCAAAATTCTTACTGATTTCTTTTTGTTTACTTCTATATTCTTGTTCCAGACTAGCTAGGGCTTTTTCCCTCTCATTTTCATCCACACTTAAAACTATGTAGCTAGAAAAATATACTACCTTTTCCAAGCTTTGCACACCGATACCAAGCGCCAAGCCAATTTTAGAAGGCACACCACGTAAAAACCAAATATGAGAAACAGGTACAGCTAATTTAATGTGTCCCATTCTCTCTCGACGAACAATCGAGCGTGTCACTTCAACTCCGCATTTGTCGCAAACGATACCTTTATAGCGAATACGCTTATATTTTCCACAATAACATTCCCAGTCTTTGGAAGGACCAAAAATCTTCTCGTCGAAAAGCCCTTCGCGTTCATAACGCTGGGTGCGGTAATTTATTGTCTCCGGCTTCGTCACTTCACCATGAGACCATTCCAATAAGTTCTCCGGACTAGCGATACTCAGTCTGACGCTACTGAAATCGCTTATTTTGGTTGTAGAAAAAGAATCCATAGAAGTAGATATACTAAGTTATTTAAAAAATTTATACTTATGCATTATTTTGCTCTTCTTTCTTCACATCCTCATCATCTTCTGTAATTTCTTTTTTCGCTCCTGTCAGTTCTACATTAAGCCCGAGTCCTTTAAGTTCACTCACCAGTACATGGAAAGAAGCAGGGATATTGGGGCTCTTAATCACTTCACCTTTAATGATTGACTCATAAGCCTTACTTCGGCCCATTACATCATCGGATTTAATGGTCAACATTTCTTGCAAGGTATAGGCAGCTCCATAACCTTCCAAGGCCCACACTTCCATTTCTCCAAACCGCTGCCCTCCAAATTGCGCTTTTCCTCCAAGAGGTTGCTGGGTAATTAAGGAATATGGTCCGATTGAACGCATATGAATCTTGTCGTCCACCAAATGATGGAGCTTCATCACATACATCACACCCACAGTTGACTCGTTATCGAAAAATTCACCAGATCTACCGTTAATCAATTTGATCTTACCTTTTTCCGGTAGCCCAGCCTTTATCAGCTCTTCACGAATCTGAACTTCAGTCACTCCATCAAGTGGGGCTGTCGCCGCCTTATAACCAAGTTTTAAAGCTGCCCAACCAAGATGAGTTTCCAAAATCTGACCGATATTCATACGACTAGCCACACCCAACGGATTTAAAATCATATCCACTGGTGTACCGTCCGGCAAATATGGCATATCTTCCACTGGAGCCACGCGAGAAATCACACCTTTGTTTCCATGTCGTCCAGCCAACTTGTCTCCCACGGAGATTTTCTTAAGTTGAGCCACACTAACTTGAATTTGTTGAATCACGCCGGTTGAAAGCTTGTCTCCCTGTTCTCTGGAAAAAATCTTAATATCCACCACTTTGCCATATTCTCCATGTGGTAAATATAGGGAACTGTCCTTCACGTCTCTAGATTTTTCTCCAAAAATAGCACGCAGTAATCGTTCTTCACTCGTCAAATCACCTTCGCCTTTCGGAGAAATTTTTCCCACCAAAATATCACCACTCGCCACTTCCGCTCCAATGCGGATAATCCCTGTTTCATCCAGATTTTTTAGTCTATCTTCTCCGATATTTGGGATATCACGAGTCACAACCTCCGGTCCAAGTTTAGTATCACGTACATCGATAGAAAAATCCTCAATATGAATGGAGCTATAACGATCATCTTGCACTAATTTTTCAGAAATGATGATTGCATCTTCATAGTTGGATCCTTCCCATGGAATAAAAGCTACTAGAATATTTTGTCCTAAAGACAATTCTCCATTATCTGTCGAAGCACCATCCGCCAAAAGTTGACCTCTTTTCACCGTCTGTCCTTTGTCTACTCGCGGAATCTGATTCATTGAAGTGAAAGCATTGGATTTTACAAAAGTTTGCAAACGATATTCTCTTTTGATAAATGGTTTTTTTGCACCGACTGGAGCCGCTTCTTTGACAATAATATGATCAGCGTCCACTTCGATGACTTCTCCGTCTGCTTTAGAAATAACCACTTGTCCGCTGTCAGCCGCTGCTTTGTCTTCAATACCTGTACCAACTAATGGGGCCTCAGGTTTGACACAAGACACTGCCTGGCGTTGCATATTTGAACCCATAAGAGCACGGTTAGCATCATCATGTTCCAAAAATGGGATAAGAGCTGTGGCTACTGAGATACATTGTTTAGCACTCACATCAATATAATCAAGTTTAGAAGCCTCAATTTCTGTGGCCTGACTTTTCACTCTCGCTCCCAAAATTTCCGCCACAATGTTGCCGTCATCATCCACATCAATGCCGCTATGCGCGATAGTTTTTCGGTCTTCTTTAGTCGCATTTAAATAATCAATTTCTTGGCTTATCCAAGGTTTGATTTGAATAGTTTTTTTACCTTTAATTTTGGAAATTTCTTTAGCCATTTCCTCTGTTATTTTCGTTCCAGCGGTATATTTTTCGACGTTTTCTTTAAGAATTTTTCCAACTAATAATTCCTCCTTGTTTTCCATTTCATGGTAAATTTTAAGATAAGGAGTTTCTAAAAATCCATAATCATTCACTTTGGTATAAGTTGCCAAATGGCCGACCAGTCCAATATTTGGTCCTTCCGGAGTTTCTACCGGACAAATTCTACCATAGTGAGAAGGATGCACATCGCGCACTTCAAATCCGGCTCTCTCACGAGTCAGACCTCCTGGTCCCATAGCACTAATACGACGCTTATGTTCCAACTCGGCCAAAGGATTAACCTGGTCCATAAATTGAGATAACTGTGAAGAGGAAAAAAATTCTTTAATGGAAGCTGCAATTGGACGAGAATTGACCAATTGTCCCGGGACAACAGTGATAATGTCGCAAGTACTCATGCGATCTTTGATGTTTCTGGCAGTTCTGGCAAAACCCACTCTTAATTTATTTTGAATAAGTTCACCAACTGAGCGGACACGGCGATTCCCCAAATGGTCAATATCATCCGCCACTGCTGTCGGATCATTGTTCAGACGAATAATTTCCTTAATGATAAGGATTAAATCTTCTCGAGTCAGAATTCGATGAGCTTCATCATCCGGGCTTTCCACTTCCAATCTCTGATTTAAGCGGTAACGTCCCACTCCACCAAAGTCGTATTTCTCAAAACCGAAAAACATCGAGTCCACCACTTGTTTAGCGTTCGATTCAGTCGCCAAGTCTCCTGGACGAATTCTCTTATATACTTCTTTATACCCTTCTCCTTGATTTTTAGTGACGTCTTTTTCAATGGTCTTTTCAATATAGCTTATTTCACCATTATCCGTATCCTTAAAGAGGGCCAAAATTTCCTTATCAGTTGAATAACCAAAAGCCCGCAAAAGAGAGGTAATGGCAATTTTTCTCTTACGGTCAATTTTCACAAAAATCGCTCCATCAAAATCGGTTTCAAGTTCCAGCCAAGCTCCGCGATTAGGAATGATTTTAGCTCCAAAAAGTTTTTTACTTTTCAGATAGTTCATCATGAAAAAAACGCCCGGGGATCGGATGATCTGGCTAACCACAACTCTTTCTACTCCATTTATAATAAAGGTTCCTCTTTCAGTCATCAAAGGAAAATCTCCCAAATAGACTTCTTGTTCCTTCACTTCGCCGGTTTTTTTAATCGTCAATTTCACTTTGCATCGAAGCGGGGCTTCAAAGGAAATATTTTTGTTCTTAGCCATCACTTCGTCATATTTCGGTTCGTCTAAATAGTACTCTCCAAAAGTCAATTCCAAGTCTTTTTCGGTAAAGTCGGTGATTGGGTTAACTTCCTGCAAAAGATCCTTGAGTCCTTTTTCCAAGAACCAATCGTACGAATCTGTTTGCGATTCGATCAGATTTGGCAAAGAAACCATATTCATGGTTTTGAAAAACTTTCTTTTCGAGAGAGACGACCCAGAGCTGAAGACCTTTTTGACTTTTAACTGCTTTTCGATTTTAGTCATAAAAATAACGCCCACTTTGCATGTCTTCGGTGAATTTTACCCTAAAGACAAAGCAACGCGATTGGGATTATGAAAAAGTATTTAATTATTTGACTTTATTATTCAGAATTTTGCAATCCTAGGATTCACATCCCAAGACATAAAAAGCTATAATTTTGATGTATTGCCATTATACACGAACCGAAAAATAATGCAAGTGCCTTGCAGTCCAGATTCACCCGTTAAATTGTATTTACTGTTTTTATGAGAGTTTTTCGTCACTTTCTACTCTCTTATCCCTATTTTACCCCCCTCAAAAAAATCTGTCAAGCCGTTTTTTCTTAAAATTTAGCGTTCCACGCGTTAGCTACCGCTTTAGCCAATCGAGTGGTGGTAAAAGCATCACTCTCATCACTTTCAACCCGCACCTTTTTTGCATCCTGCGAGGCTAGTTTATTTCTTTTGAGCAACTTATCAATTTCCGGCAAAAGTTTTTGGGACAAACTATGCTCTTCCACGATTTCCAGCGTGTCTTTTTCCATCTTCTTGTCCCAAAGCGCCACCTTCACCTTTTTTTCCTTAATTGTAATCAATATTTCCATAGCCGAATCAAATTTACCCAATTAACTAATCAACTTTTCCCCCGACTTTTCCCCAATCAAACCCCCAAGAATCTGTTTTTCTCCCCGGAGCAATGTCAGAGTGGCCCAGGACATATTTTATCTTATACTCACTCTTCAAATAATTCAAGAGACTTTTGAGAGCCGAGTATTGAGCGCTATTCGGACTTTCACTTTCTGTTTCCACAATTTCAATGCCCAGTGAAAAATCATTGACGTTCGTCCGACCGTCCGGCACTTTGGAAACTCCGGCGTGATAGGCGATATTTTGATCTTTCACTAGGCGGCTTACTTTCCCGGCTCTATCAATGATATAGTGAGGAGAAACCCCGGCCGGTTTGTATTCTTTGTTAATGATATCATCCAAATTATGCTCGTCACTCCCAACGGCATTATACGATGAATGAATGATAATTGTGTCAATCTTCCTCCCACTGGACGTCGCAAACCCCCAACTAACCAGGCGGTCGGTTATTTTTAATTTTGCAGGCTCTGTAGGTGCTGTAGATGTTGTAGGTGTTTTGAGTTGGGCGGATGTGCTACCTGCAATGCTTTGTGCTTTAGAGGTCTCTGTAGAGGACTCTATGGGGTCCTCTATTTTTTGCACATTATCAATTTTTTGTTCATTATTATTAGTATTATTGTTCATATCGTTCGCCTGTTCGTTCGCATTATTCACATCATTTCCGCTGTTAAGACTAATTTCAGTTTTTTTAGAAGCACCCCCTAAAGAACAGCCGGAAAAAAGCAGAGTGATTAAAATAATGACCAGAAATTTAAGTTTAAAATATTTTTGCATAGTTCTATTCTAGCATAAAAAATTATCCCCGACATTTTTAATCTTCCCATAAGAAAAAGCTTCCAATTTGGAAGCTTTTTCTTTTTGGAGCGGGTAGGGGGAATCGAACCCCCCTCCTCAGCTTGGAAGGCTGATATAATAGCCACTATACGACACCCGCATATTTTCTTTACTTCTAGAATTCTAAACGAGAAACAAAAAATTGTCCAGCGCTGAAAAATCAGGACAACTTTTGGCTAAAATTTTATCCACTATTCCTTTTCTTCAAACCTCAGCGCCACGCCGTTCATACAATATCTTTTGCCGGTCGGAGGCGGACCATCAGGGAAGACATGCCCGAGATGAGAGTCACAGCGAGCACAAAGAACTTCTGTCCTCAAAGTCCCGGCGCTCCAATCCTCTTTTTCCTCCAAATTTTCCTCGGCGTATGGTTCATTAAAACTCGGCCAGCCGGTGCCGGAATCAAATTTTTTGCCGAATTTGAAAAGTGGCAAATCGCACGCCGCGCAATGATACGTGCCTTCACCCTTATCTTGTTTCAGCTCGCAAGAAAAAGGATGCTCCGTATTTTTCTCGCGCATAACGGAAAACTGCTCCGGCATCAAAATCTCTTCCCACTCTTTTTCAGTTTTTTTAATTTTCTTAATCATAAAATTACCATTCTATACTCACAGTTTAGTAACAAAATTATATTTGATTTATTATTACTTCAAAAAATTCTGAAAATTTTCGCGCAACTTTTTCAATTTTGGATCAATGATAATCTGACAATATGGGGCACTCTGATTCTTTTCATAATATTTCTCATGATAATCTTCAGCCGGATAAAATTCGTCCAACTTTTCTATTTCAGTCACGACATTAATCCCATCTTTTTCCATAAGACTAGCGATACTTTCTTCTGCGGTTTTCTTCTGCTCCGGCGAAGTGTAAAAAATCACTGATCGATATTGCGTCCCCACGTCATTGCCTTGACGGTTTCTGGTCGTCGGATCATGCGTTCCGAAAAAGACGGCTAGGAGATCTGAAAAATCAATCTCGTTAAGATTATATTCAATTTCCACGGACTCGGCGTGTCCTGTTTTCCCGCCGGACACTTGTTCATAAGTCGGGTTTTTTACATTTCCCCCGGCGTATCCTGGACGAGCGGACAAAACACCCCTTAAGCCTAGAAAGATTGCTTCAGTGCACCAAAAACATCCTCCAGCAAAAACTATTTTTTCATTCTTTTCCATAATCTTTTTACAACTTAAGACTTACACATAATATAATACAAGTATTTTTAGAATTTATTTGAATTTTATTCTTGGCCTATCAAGGCGCCGCCATCTATCCAATCTGAAAGTGCTGATTTTGCTTGGACATAGCCCAGGATATTAATACTCGTTCCTTTATGAACTCCCAAATGAAGATGCTTCCTTTCGCCGTCTGTTTCCGGGCTGTCATTAGCTCCCAAAATTCCCAGCTCGTCCCCAGCTGAAATTTTTTCTCCGACTTTAAAATTAATACTAGCCAGTTTCAAATGTCCATAAATTATCGTAACGGACGCTCCGTCCAAAGAACAACTCTCCACTGCCACCCCACCATAGCCCGAGGCATATTTTTTCAACGCTAATTTTCCATCACAAATAGCTGAAACCGGAACGTCGACATTAAGTTCCTCCGGAAAAATTTCAAAATCCGTGCCAGTATGATAACCATAAAATTTTTCCGGGCTCACTGGAGAATTTTGCGACGTTATAAAAATCCCAAAAGGTTTTTTAGTCACCCGTTCGGAAGCACGATTTAGCGGTGGCAGAAAACCACTGGCATTTTTTACCCCTGGATTATTTTGAACCTCCGGGGAAATTTGGGAAGAATTATTTTTATCCGCACCGGGATTATTATTTAAATCACTTTGTGGAGGTGCGGGAGTTTGATGAAGAGCCGGCGATGCAGAAAAAAAATAGGCTTTTAAAATAACCACTATCGCTAAAACGATCAATGGTAAAAAAAGAAATAGGAATATTTTTCTTTTTGTCATGACTTTAAAGTGTTACATCTATAATACACTCCTTTTTACAAATAATTCTAAAAAGAAGAAATAAAAATCAGCTTTCGCTGATTTTTATACAAAGATGATTTCTTGGTCGGAGTGCTGGGAATCGAACCCAGTCAATATGCTCCCAAAGCATACGTACTACCGGTATACGACACTCCGTAACTAACTTAAGTATAATATATGTATTCAGCTCTTAAGTCAATAACTAAATTATTTTAACGGTTTTTATTATAAGTAATGTTACATATATTACCACGTAACAAAAGAATAACAAAATCCCGCTTTTAAACGGGATTTTATTACTGTCTTTTATCTTCAAAAACAAATCTGAAAATTATTTGATGGCTTCTTTTAAAGCTTTACCTGCTGTAAACTTAGGAATATTCATTGCCGGGATGGTAATTTTTTCCATAGTCTGAGGGTTAATTCCTATGCGTGGTGCCCTTTTGGAAACACGAAAAGTTCCGAAGCCTGTTAAGGTGACTTTCTCATCATTTTTAAGCGCCTTAGTAACTTCATCCATCAAAGATTCAATAACTAATTCGATGTCTTTTTTAGACAAATCAGTCTTTTCTGAAATCATGCTTACCAAAGCATCTTTATTTATATTTTTCGCCATATTTATGTCACCTACCTTTCTATTTTAATTTCTTCGTGAGCCCCTTTTATGGGATACTACAAAGATTAATACTACTATTGTAATTTTTTATTACAAATAAAGCAAATGGACTTATCTGGCATATTCTGTCACCCGCACTTCCCTTATAACATTCACCTTTATCTCACCAGGATACTTCAATTCCTTTTCAATTTTATCCGCAATGGCTCGCGTCAATTTAATTGCACCGAGATCATCAATCTTATCCGGCTTCACGAAAACTCTAATTTCACGTCCAGCTTGAATCGCATAAGTTTTTTCCACTTCCGGAAAAGAATTTGCCACACCTTCCAGTTCTTCCAAGCGCTTCAGGTAATTTTCCAGGGAATCCTTACGTGCACCCGGGCGTGATGCTGAAATTGCATCCGCGGCCGAAATTATCATTGACTCAGGATTTTCAAAAGGATAATCTTCATGATGAGATTTCATCGCGGTGATTACATCCTTACTTATATTGAATTTTTCTAAAATTTTAATACCAATTTCCACGTGAGTTCCTTGCACTTCATGATCCACCGCCTTACCAATATCATGTAAGAGTCCAGCCTTTTTAGCCAAGGAAACATCCGCACCGAGTTCCGCGGCCAGCGCTCCGGAAAGATGAGCCACCTCAATAGAATGTAGAAGAGCATTTTGCCCAAAACTAGTTCTATAGCGTAAACGTCCGATAATATGCACTAGTTTTGGGTCAAGACCTGCCACACCCACGTCATAAATAGCCGCTTCTCCAGCCTCGCGAATCTTTTTATTAATTTCAGTTTTAGCGAATTCCACCGCCTCTTCAATCTTGGTCGGATGGATTCGTCCATCTCCAATTAATTTATCCAAAGCAATTTTCGCGATTTCACGTCTCACCGGATCAAAACCGGATATAACAATTGCTTCTGGAGTGTCGTCCACGATAATTTCAATCCCAGTAAGTCGCTCCAGGGCTTTGATATTTCTGCCTTCTCGTCCAATAATTCTTCCTTTCACCTCATCAGACGGGATACTTATAGTGCTTGTGGTTACCTCAGCTGCATGCGACCCGGCATATTTTTGGATAGCCTGAGTCATAATATTTTTTGCTTTCATGTCTAGGGCTTCTTGACCGAAGGCCTCCATATCTTTCATTTTTTTGGCCAAGTAGTCTCGGTTCTCCTCTTCTGTGAGCTGTAATAGAATTTTTTTAGCCTGTTCTTTATCAAGTCCTGCAATTTTCTCCAGTCTTTTTAGTTCTTGCTTTCTTGCCTCTTCTGTTTCTTTTCTGATTATTCTAATCTCCTCGGCCTTTTTTTCCAACGCCAAACGCCCTTTTTCAATTTCCTCCATCTTTTCATCTAAGTTTATTTCTCTTTTCTCCATCCTCTCCTCCATGCGGATAATCTGCTTTTCTCGCTCTTGTTCCTTATCCTTAGCTTCTTCCAAAATAGTCACCGCCTTATTTTTTGCTTCGATAAGAATCTCTTTCGATTTCTTATCAGCGTCATCAAGAAGATTCGTGGCTTTTCCTTCTGCTGTATGCAATTGCTTTTTAGCGATAGTTTGCCGGGTTAGATAACCGGCAACAGATCCGGCTGCCAGGCCTAAAAAGCCCACGACAACCATGGTTAAACTCGTATCCATAACAATTTTTTCTATTCAATTGATAAGTCATATGGTTTTTTGGCAAAATTTACTGAATAATCCTTTGTTTTACCCACGTTATCAATAGAAACTAGATTTACTTTAAACAAATTAATTATATATCCTTTACATTAAATACTACTTGAGCCAAGGGTTTTTGTCAAAGGTCGCGTCAGGTGCTATGATTAAATTAATTAATACGTATAATAATTCTAAATCAATGTCTGAAGAGCAAAAAAACAATAACAGACCGCGTCCGGTAATGCTTTTAATTTTAGATGGTTGGGGTCTCGGAGAAAAAAATCAAGGAAACGCTCTTGCAAACGCCAAGCTACCTACCCTTGAAAAAATGAACGCTTACTATCCGCAAATTGCCTTGCAAGCCTCCGGTATCTCAGTGGGATTACCTTGGGGAGAGCCGGGGAACTCAGAGGTCGGGCATATGACGCTAGGCAGTGGAAAAGTCATTTATCAAAATATGCCTCGTATCACTATGTCTATCCAAAACGGAGAGTTCTACCAAAATCCTGTTTTTCTAGAAGCCATCACTCATGCCAAAGCAACCGGCGGAGCAATACACCTAATGGGACTTATGGGGAAAGGTTCGGTTCATTCCAATATAGAGCACCTTTATTCTCTTTTGGAAATGATGCGTGATCAAAAAATGAAAAAAGTCTTTGTTCACATTTTTACTGATGGCCGAGATAGCTCGCCCACTTCCGGAATTGAATCTTTAAAAGATCTTTTAGTTCGGATAGAGAGATACGGCGTCGGACGCATCGCTTCTATTGGTGGGAGATATTTTGCAATGGACCGCAACAATAACTGGGACCGTGTCCAAAAAGCTTATGAGATTATGGTCCACGCTAAAGGCGATACAACAGAGGACCCTGTTGAATATTTAAAAGAATCCTACAAAAAAGAAATTTTTGATGAATTTATCGAACCGGCCGCAGTAACAGAGAAGGGTGTCCCTATAGGAAAAATATCAGAAGGTGACTCGGTTATTTTTTTCAACTACCGAGAAGACCGAGCGCGCCAAATTACTAAAGCTTTAAAAGTGCCGGATTTTTCCGACTTCCCTGCTGAACATTTTCAAGATTTATTCTTCGCCACAATGACGCAATACGAGGAAAGTCTGCCGGTAGAAGTGGCTTTTCCGCCTATTAAAGTTACCATGTGCCTCGGGAAAGTGCTTAGTGAGAATAATATGAAACAACTGCGCATCGCCGAAACAGAAAAATTCGCTCACGTCACTTATTTCTTTAATGGTGGAAATGAAGAAGCTTTTGAAGGAGAAGATCGCATAATCATACCTTCCAAGGATGTTGCTAGCTACGACCTCCTCCCGACTATGAGTGCTCCGGACATTACGGAAAAAGTTTTGAGTTTCATCAAGGAAGAAACGTACGACTTTATCCTGCTTAATTTTGCCAACGCCGATATGGTGGGCCACACCGGGAATGAAGCCGCGACCATTCAAGCTGCTCAGGCTATTGATAAATGTTTAGGCGAAATAATTCCGGCTATTATAGAAAAAGGTGGTCAAATGCTCATCACCGCTGACCATGGAAACGCCGAAGAAATGGTGGACTTGCACACTGGAGAAAGAGACACTGAACATTCCGCCAACCCGGTTCCGCTCTGGTACATTACCTCTGACAATCAAACCGACTCCCCTAAAGAAGAAAAACCTATCGAAGTAGCTGGACTCCTAAGCGACGTCGCCCCTACTATTTTGGAAATAATGCACCTGGAAAAACCCGAAGCTATGACCGGCGAAAGCCTCATTAGCGTATTAAAATAATTTTCTTGCATTAAACATTTTTTTCTTCCCATAAAAAACTCCAGGCGCATTGCCTGGAGTTTTTTGCTGTGCAGACTTAGATATAAGTTTACTTTATAATTTTATCAACTACGCCATATTTCTTCGCCTCATCCGCACTCATAAAATAATCTCTCTCGGCGTCTTTTTCCACCTTGGAAAGGGCGTTGCCGGTGTGCTTGGCCAAAATTTCATTGAGGCGTTTTTTGATATTTAAGATGTGTCTGGCATGAATGTCAATGTCAGTGGCTTGGCCTTGCGTTCCACCCATCACTTGATGAATCATCACTTCCCCATTGGGCAAAATCATTCTTTTCCCCTTAGCACCGGCCGCCAAAAGCAAAGCGGCGGCACTGGCCGCAGTACCAATGCAAATGGTTGAAACCTCAGGCTTAACATGTTGCATCGTGTCATAAATCGCCAAGGCCGAAGTAACTTGCCCACCAGGAGAATTGATATAGATTTTAATGTCCTCCTTAGCATTTTGAGAAGTCAGAAAAAGCAGTTGAGCGATAATCGAATTAGCTACGGAGTCATCAATTGGGCCACCCAAAAAAATGATGCGATCCTTCAAGAGCCGCGAATAAATGTCATAAGCCCGTTCGCCATAACTGGTCTTTTCAATAACGGTGGGGATTAAATATTGATTTTGCATAATGATTCTATTTATAATTTCTCTAGATACTCAAAAACCTTCTCATTCTCCAAAATGTTTTTGCTATAATTATACAACCTTTCCATGTCAATATTCTTCTCCGCATTTTTTACGTTTTTGTAATATTGCAAAGTCTTATTCATTTCAGCTTCTACTTCCTCACTTTCGGCTTTAATCTCTTGCATTTTAGCCACTTCCTCCAAAATCAAGGCGCTCATAACTCGCTTTTCCGCTTGTGGTTTCCAATCTTTTTCCAATTCTTTACGATCTTTTTTTAATTGCTCTAAATATTGATCAATTGTGATGCCCATCGGAGTCAGTTGATATTCAAATTCATCAAACATTTTTCGCGTTTCTTCAGCGATTAGAATTTCCGGCAAATCAACTTCAGAACTTTTAATAATATCATCAACATATTTAGCTCTTTTTTCTTCCTTAATCTTATGTTCATTTTCATGCTCCATACCTTCTCGCATATTTTTCTTGAGCTCCTCGAGGTTTTTAAATTTTCCTAAAGAAATCGCCAGGTCGTCATTCACTTCCGGAGTTTGACGCTCCTGCACCAAGTCCATTTTAACCTTAAAAGTAGCAAGCTGTCCGGCTAAATCTTTTTTATGATATTCTTTTGGAAAAGAAAGTTCAAATTCTCGTTCGTCTCCCTCCTTCATTCCAATAATTTTTTCCTCAAAACCGGGAATGAAAACTCCTCGTCCGATAATCAAGGAATGCTTCTTGCTTGATCCACCTTCAATCGGAGCACCATTCACTAAAATATCAAAATCCACCTCTACGCTGTCATTTTTTTGAGCTGCTCTCATCACAGTCACCAATTTCACCCGGCTATTAGCCAATTTTTCCAGTTCAAGTTCCAATTCCTTATCATCCACGCTTGCCGTTCTGGATTTAAACTCCTCGTTAGTTTTTTTAATATCTTTAACAAAGTTTTCTTTAATTGCAATTTTTGGCATTACCGCTACCGTCGCTCTATATTTCAAATCCTTACCTTCCTCTAGCTGCAAGACTTCGATATTCGGACTACCTAGCACTTCCAATTTTTCTTTAGTGACAAAATCAACATAACTTTTCTTAACTGCTTTTTCAGCCGCCGAGTTCAAAACCGCACTTTTCCCAATTTTCTGTTCTACTAAATTACGCGGGGCTTTGCCGGGACGAAAGCCGGAAATTTTTAACTCTTCAGAGGCCTCCGAAGCAGCCGTGTCTAAATGTTTTTCCCAAACGTTAGCTTCAATTGTAATTTCAAATTCAATTTGTGATTTAGGTAATTGTTTCATGCTTATTTTATGAATTTAATTAAATTATTTTCTTTGTAACTTAATGCGCCCTCCGATTATCCAGCTAATTCCTTAGTCAGAAGTGGCACAATTTGTTTCTTACGAGAAACGATTCCAGGCAAATAGGCTTCATCTTCACCGCCCTTAACTTTAAACATTTTTTCCGCCACTCTCTTTTCGGCTTCGTCAAAAAAATAAAGCTGACTATTTTGTTTTAAAATATCCACTACGAAAAAAAACATATAATCCAATTTCTCCGCTGACTTTTTGCTTTTCAAAAAATCCATAATTTTTTTCTTTTGCACTTCTACACTTTTCGGATCAGCCGTCTCCCAAACGGATATGCCCACTTTATTCTTCCCCATCTCAAAAAGTTTACAATCACCCTCCACCACCGCTTCTACTGAAATGCCTTTTAGGCTGGATTTAGCGGCAAACATTTCCGCGGCAAATTCGTTCAATTTCAGTTTAGCAATTTTATTCAAGTCTTTCACTATTCGCCTATCCTTTATGGTAGTAGTTGGGCCATTTAAATTGAGTGTGTCCGACAAAATGCCCGACAAGAGAAGTTTACTCGCAGTTGGAGAAATTTTCTTTCCGGCCTCTTGAAACATCATCGCTAGAAGAGTTGAAGTGCTACCTACTATTTCACATCTCACAGCAATCGGCCTATCGGTGACCAACTGCAATTTATGATGATCAATGATTCTTTCCACTTGGGAAAAATCCAGAAAGTCAGCCAGCTGGCTCATTTCATTATGGTCCACTAAAACAACACTGTCTTCCACACCAATTTTTCGCAAAAGAGCTGGCGCCTTTACTTTAAATTTATCTAAAATAAACTTAGTCTCATTATTAATATTTCCCGCACGAAAAAACACGGCGTCTTGTTTTAGCACATCTTTGCAATACTGCGCACCTACGATACTTGAAATTATAGTGTCAGTATCAGGATTTTTATGCCCAATAACGATAACTTTCCCCATAAGAGTTTAAATTTATATTAAATCGATTTAGTTATTCTTTTACTTCTTTTTTTCCCTCCTCCACTTTATTTTTTTTATCAGTGGCAGGTTTCTTCTTTTTTTTCTCAATTTTTTCTTTAATTTCAGTTTCATCTGCCGTTTCTTCAGCTATGGCAGGCTCTTCCACTATTTCCTCTTCCTTAGCGCCAGTAATATCTATTTTCCAACCGGTTAGTTTAGCCGCTAAACGTACATTTTGCCCACGTTTACCAATTGCCAAAGACAGTTGATCTTCTGGAACCAAAGCCACGGCTTCTTTTTGCGCTTCATTGATATTAATCTTTAAAACTTTGGCCGGAGAAAGTGCCGCAGAAATAAATTTAGATATATCTTCGTTCCACAAAATGATATCGATTTTCTCTCCTCCCAATTCGTCAATTACTGCTTGTACCCGTGTTCCTTTTTGTCCGACACAAGAGCCAATTGGATCAATTCCTTCTTCAGAAGATGCAACGGCAATTTTAGATCTTTCACCAGCTTCTCTAGCGATAGACTTTATAGTTACAGTACCAGCAAAAATTTCAGGCACTTCCAATTCAAACATTTTATGCACCATTTCGGGGGCAGTACGACTTAAAGTTATCCCAGGACCACGCGTTCCAGCGTCCACCTTGGTGACATAAACCTTCAAGCGTTGTCCCACGCGATAATTTTCTCTTTCTATTTGTTCACTTGGAAAAAGAACTCCAACTGATTTACCAATGTCGATAAAAATATTACGTCCTTCAATTCTTTGTACCACTCCACTCAAAATTTCACCTTCTTTATTTTTATATTCATCATACATCGCGTCTCTCTCCGCTTCTCTGATTCTTTGAATGATAACTTGTTTAGCTGTTTGTGCCGCCACTCGGCCATAATCACTTTTTTGCGGAAGTTCCATTTCAATAACATCGCCAACTTTTGCGTCTTTTTTAATTTCGCTAGCCTCTTCCGTCGTCAAATCACGTTCTGGATTAAAACGAGGCAATTTTTCTTCATCAGTCGATTCTTCCCGTTGCGCTCTTATTTTTTCTGGTTCTTTCTGACTCTTTTTCTCGGAATCATTTAGTGGGTCCTCCGCGCCTTCTGGTACTTCTACTATAAATTCTCGCACAGTCTCATCCACCACTTCTTTCACAAGGTAAAATTTAGTTCCGCCGGAAACTTCATCAAATTCAGCACGAATATTTTGACCGCGTTTTCCGTAGTCTTTTTTATAAGCAGCAGAAAGGGCAGCTTCGATTGTTTCAACTACACGTTCTTTCGAAATACCCTTCTCTTCACAAAGAGCCGTAATTGCACGCCCAAAATCACCAAAATTTTCACTTTGGGTTTCTTCTTCTGATTTTATCTTTTTTCTAGCCATTTTTTTAAATTTAATCAATTATTTTAAAATAATCCTTCTAAATAAGCCAAACACCTCTTAATTAACAAAGAAAGTCCGCTCACGCGAACTTCATTCCTGTCCTTCTTACAACTTAATGTTAGCAAAAATTCCATTCCTTGTCAAACAAGAAGCTAATCTATTGGTCTCATTAACTCATTAAAAGATTGGAAAATTCTTAAAGGCCCCTCCTTTCTTAAAAAAACCAAAAACCATTTAACGCCGCGTCCACTGCCTGAATAATCACCAAACCGGAAAGTCCAACAATTATGCCTAAGATGGAAGCCGTCATCGCTTTTTTTGCGTCCCCAACCCTACCTTCATCTCCAGCGGCCAAAAGATACATCAATCCAGAAATAGCAAAGCCAATCACGCCGGCTATGCCCAATATTGCTAAGAGCCAATATAAGATATTAGAAATGATATCGTAAATGGAAGCGTCCGGCAAACCAAAAGAGGTGAGGCTTTCAATGTTCCAGCCCGCGCCTTGTGCTGAGCTACTAGTGCTATAGGCTATGCCAGAGGTAGTACCAGTACTAGCACTAGAACTATAGTTAGGGTTATAGCTAGGGCAACTGGGAATCTCACTACAATCAGTCGTGCTATACCAATTCTCTGGACTACACGAACTTTGACTAGTTGAACAATTCGTAGAGCAACAAGCGGCGTTGACTACTCCTATATTAACAGCCAAACCCAAAAGCATCACTCCAACTAAAAATATACCTCCTTTTATTTTTTTCATTTTGATTTTTTTTTATTTTTATATTTTTATTATACCACTTTTTAAAAGAAAACAAAAACGGCTGTGGATAAACCTTAGCCGTTTTTTGTCTTTCGAAATTTCAAAATAAACTATTTTTTGACTAGAACTGCGAAGAAGCTCCGAGCATATTTTTAGCAAACTGAAGAGCTACGAGTCCAGCCAAGGCTACAATCACTCCAATAATGGAAGCGACCATCGCACTTTTAGCTTGTCCAATTCTGGTTTCATCCCCAGCAGCGGTGAGGTATAGGAGTCCGGCGATAGCAAACCCGATAACACCAATGATTCCTACAATTGCGAGGAGCCAATTCATGATATTGGAAATGATTCCAAACAAACTACTGCTGGAAAGTCCTGTTCCGCCTGGAGGAGCATACTGAGCGTTAACAAAAGCCGGAGCGAGAAGACTAAGGGAAACTAGAGAATACGCAGCTGATTTAATTTTATTTTTCATATGAGACACCTCCTATCTATTTTTATATTTTTATCTTTTTTTGTTTTCCTATTATCTGAATAATTTTATATTTATATTATATCATACCTGTCAAAATAAGATTGACTGTGCGTATAAGAATAAGTCCGGACAGAGCGACTATAACACCAATGATAGAATTTTTGAAAATTTCTTTTCCCTTTTCTATTTTTCTTTCTTCTCCGGCGGAAGACAGATACATCATTCCACCAATCACCATAGAAATCATAGCAATAATTCCGACAATTGACAACAGTAAATTTAAAACATTTACTGCAATGTCGCCCAGTGTGAGCGCTCCACTCACCCAACTATCAGCGTTACCATCCGGAGTACCATTGCCACCCAAAATTTGTTTAATCGTTTTCAAAAAAGTTGGCGCCGCCATTGCAATAGCCAGACCAATAACTGCTCCTGTCCAAGTTTTTTTAGCGCGTGTCACCATCGCTTCATTTCCGCCCGAAGTCATATACATGATACCTCCAATGATGATAAAAATAAGAGCGATAATAGCGATAATCCCCATAAGATTAGTTAACACCGAACTTAGGAGGGCTGAAACGGTCGTCACTGAATCAAGTGGATTAGGGAAAGAAACCGTGCCTACGGCTGTGCTATCAGCCGCAAAAACGGGAGAGTTATTAAAAAATATTTCCGAAAAAATCACAGAAACCATAGCGATAAAAAGTCTGACACCTTTTTTATTTTTCATTTTATTTTTAAAAAAATTAATTGCTTAATGATTGCACGCGCACGGAAGCTTTTTTTAAAGCGTCTGACACGCCGGACTGCCCCTTATTAATTTGATCAATCATTTCTGCAAAAATAGCTTCAATGGAAATTGGATCATTCTCTTTCCAACTTTTGTCTATCAAATTATCCAGAGCGAATGTTCCTATTCGCGGATCATTTTTTTGCTCTTCTATGAGATCTCTTCTGGCCGCTGGCTCCCCAGTTTTACTCAAATAACTTTTAGCCGGATCAAAATTAGCACTCACTGTTTTCCCCAATCCTGTCCCGGTGGAAGTTGGCACAAAACTTCCGTCTGGTTTGGTAGTCAAATATGTTAGTAAAAGCCAAGCTTCGTTTACCCGAGCCTCGTTACTCACTGGGGTTGTAGAATTTTGAGAAGTGGTTTGAGGCGTTTTATTTTTAGCTACAGCAAAGGCCCAATAGTTAGCAAAATTAACCCTAAGTGCATTGGTAAATTGTGGCACAGAGGCCACGGCGAAATTAAGCTTTGGCGCTTTATCCGTAATAGTTGCCATATGCCAAGAATAATTAAACATCATCGCTGTCTTTCCTTCGGAAAAGGCATCTAGGGAATAGTGTTGACTAGGATTCCAGGTATAATTTGGAGAATTAGAATCAGCAAATTGGGTGTAAAAGTTAAGGGCTTCTTCTCCTGGGAAAAGAGTTTGATTATTGACAATAGTTGAATTACTGAAATTCACCCGCCCTCGTTCATCTATCATGCTCGTTCCATTTTGCAACATAATCAGATTTAAGACGTCCGTTGAACGATTAATATTATAGGCTGTTCCAATGGCCGCTCCCGACTGCGTGATTTCTCCAAAAGAATCGACATGAGTAAGTTTACGCACATCAGAAATAAATTCATTCCAATTATTCGGCGGAGAAGTTATCCCGGCTTGATTAAAAAGATCCTTATTATAATAGAGTCCCAAGCTGTCCACTGACAAAGGCATAGCGTACATCTTTCCATTCTCTAAAAAATCGCTGGCCACCACATCCACAAAATTATTCCGGAATTTTTGTTCATCCACTACTTTCGGAGCTACAGGGGCAGGCACTATTTTATCTTTAAAAGATGACAACCAAGTATTATTTAACAAAAAGATATCCGGCCCTTGACCTGAAGCTAAGGCATCTATCAATTCTTTTCTATATGTATCCGTAGCGATTTTTTTATACGTGATACTGGCAATGTTTGGATTGATTTTTTTATAATTTTCAAAAATTTCATTCAAAGCGTCTCCTTCATCCAGCGTTCCCCAAACTTCAAGCTTCAAGCTATAGAGATGGGGAGTGGTCTGTTTGCATCCACAGCCGGAAAGCATCATGAGACTGACTATGAGAAAAAAAGAGGATACTATTTTTATTTTGAGATTCATTTTATTTTTATGCACTTAAAATTTGCCCTTAAATTATCTTGTAAGAATTGCTCCGAAATAAAATCTACTTATTTCCAATTCCTTTATTATACCTAATCCATTTTTTCTTACCAACTTAATTAAGTCTTCATGGGATATCCGGATTTCTTTGTCAGGCCCAATAGCATTGTTTGAAACTTTCCAATCAATGAAAAGAATTCTCCCTTTTTCCTTAAGGATTTTAACTGCGTCTTCTAGGATATGATTTTTCTTTTTATTTTGGTGAAGCATATTAACTATGATTACCCAATCAACACTTTCCTCTTCCAACCCAGAGCCATTTTTACCTTCCAAGTTAACTTGCTTAACAATTATATTGTTCAAACCAATATTTTTCGCCTGAGAGTTAACCATATCAATTTTATAACCAAGCACGTCCAATGCCCAAACTCTCCCCTCACTTCCGATTTTTTTGGCAATGGGAAAAGTAAACACACCAGTTCCACACCCGAAGTGCGCTACTGACATCCCTGGTAAGATTTCCAAACTATCAATGATTTCTTGTGGATTCAAAAACAAAGCTGAGGGAGAAGATGCCTCAGAAATTTCTTCTTCTTTTATTTTTTCTCCTTCCTCCATTTTTGTTTTACTTTAATATTTATATTTTACAATAATTTTCAAAAACAAACAACCACTTTTTCCACAGCTCTGAAAAAAATTTGATAATTATGGAAAACTCTTGTAGATTATTATAGTAAGCTGAGAAAATAAAGGAAGAGTGCCAGAGTGGTTGAATGGGCCGCACTCGAAATGCGGTGTACTGGAAACGGTACCGGGGGTTCAAATCCCTCCTCTTCCGCCTTCGCTACGCTGTAACTCATTAAGAGCGAAGGCGAGCTTCGCTAACACTACGGCGCAGTTTCGACACAACAAGTCCGATAGATAAGTGCACTATTTAACAAAACCCGTCACGGTCAAAAACTGAGACGGGTTTTGCTTTAGAAGGGCCAAGGGAAATAATATCCCTAGCAAAAAGTATTTTATCTGGAGGACTCTATGGGGTCCTCTATAGAGTCCTCTAAAATTTCTTCCTTGACAACCTCGCCACTTACTATAAAATACTAGTTAGCAGTCACGCATTGCGAGTGCTAATTAACCGGATAATAAATTAACCAAAAAAATATGGGAAAAAAAATCGTAAAACCGCTCGGAGAAAATGTCCTCGTAGAACTCCAAGAGGCGAAGAATAAAACCGCTCAAGGAATCTATCTTCCTGAATCAACTGAAAAAGAAACTCCCCAAGAAGGCAAGATTGTGGCTATTGGAGAAAGCAAGGAAATTAAAGTCAAAAAAGGTCAGGTCGTTATTTTCCGTCAATATTCTGGCACCGACATCAAAATTAACGGCAAAAAAAATATCCTAATAAAAAATGAAGACATCTTAGCAGTCGTAGAATAATTAAATTAATTCCCGATTCGAAACAGCGGAAAAATAAAGAATCTACTAAAATAATTTTTGTATTTTTTTCGTAGATTAGCAGTTAATTCGCAAATTTCGCATCGATTAAAAAATATGCCAAAACAAATTGCTTCTGGCCTCGATGCCAGAAAAAAAATTAAACTCGGAATTGACAAAGTAGCAGACACCGTCAAAGTGACTATTGGTCCCAAGGGTAGAAACGTCATTTTAGATAAGGGATTCGGCTCCCCTGTCATTACTAATGATGGAGTTTCTATTGCCAAAGAAATCGAGTTAGAGGATAAGTTTGAAAACATTGGTGCGGAACTCATTAAAGAAGTAGCTTCTAAAACTAATGACGCGGCAGGAGACGGCACCACTACTTCTACTATTATGACCCAAGCCTTGGTGCGTGAAGGACTGAAGTTCGTAGAAACCGGCATCAGTCCAATCGGCATCCGTCAAGGAATGGAAGCAGCGAGAAAGGACACTTTGGAAATTCTCAAGAAAAATTCCAAGAAAATTTCTTCCAAAGAAGAAGTGGCTCAAGTCGCAACTATTTCCGCTGAGTCAAAAGAAATGGGCACGATGATTGCCACCGTGATGGATCAGGTTGGCGGTGACGGCGTGGTGACTGTAGAAGAATCTCAAACTTTTGGATTGGAAAAAGAAATTGTAGAAGGAATGAACTTTGACAAGGGTTATATTTCTCCTTATATGATAACTAACGGCGAAGCACAAACAGCTGAACTGAAAGATTCCTATCTTTTAATTACCACTAAGAAAATTTCAGCTATCAGTGAAATCCTGCCTATTTTGGAAAAAATCACTGCTTTAGGCAAAAAAGAATTAACCATTATCGCTGAAGATGTGGATGGTGAAGCCTTAACAACTCTAGTAGTTAATAAATTACGAGGTACTTTAAACGTCCTAGCTATTAAAGCTCCAGATTATGGCGACAATAAAAAAGCCATTTTGGAAGACATTGCGATCCTCACCGGAGCCACCCTCATCAGTGAAGAAAAAGGGATGGATCTTAAAACTATCGACCTGAAAGATTTAGGTCAAGCACAAAAAGTAATTGCCACTAAAGACGGAACTACGATTGTCGGAGGACGTGGCAAGAAAAAAGATATCGACGCGCGCATAACGCAGATTAAATCCATGGCTGAAAGTTCCAAAAATTCTTATGACCAAGAAAAAATGCATAAAAGATCTGCTAAGCTTTCCGGCGGAGTGGCTGTGATTAAGGTGGGCGCCGCTACCGAAACAGAGCTGACGTACGCTAAACATAAAATGGAAGATGCTCTGTCCGCTACCCGCGCCGCAATTTCCGAAGGGATTGTAGCCGGAGGAGGCGTAGCGCTTGCTAAGGCTGGAGCGGAACTCAAAAAAAGCAAAACTAAAAATTCCGACCACGAATTCCGTGCCGGTTATGAAGCACTGCTGGAAGCCCTGAATGAACCCCTGAAGCAAATCGTGATGAATACCGGTAAAAAAAGTGCGGACGTTGTCTTGGAAAAAGTTCTCAACGAAAAAGGCGTAAACTTCGGCTACGATGCCGCCAAAGATGAGTATCTGGAAGATATGATCAAATCAGGCATTATTGATCCATTAAAAGTGACTCGTACTGCCCTGGAAAACGCCGTCTCAATAGCCTCGATGTTTCTCACCACCGAAGCCATCGTGACGGATCTGCCTAAAAAAGAAGACCCGCATAACCATGAAGGCGGTATGCCTGGAATGGGCGGGATGATGTAGAAAAAAAATTTTAGTTTTAGATTTAAAATAGAAGCTTCTATAGAAGCTTCTATTTTTATCGTCCCCTTTAGCTAAATATGTGTTTTTGTATTTTTTATTTTGTATTTAAAATTCAAGCCTTGCGGAGTGCGCCACCATAAATTCGAGCAAGTTTGCGTTAAGAATTTACTCATCATTGGTCTTTTATGGGAGATTAGTAAATTTAGCAAACAAGGGAAGAATTTATTGGAGCACGTAGCCAGCTTGAGAGTTTTCTTTTGTTACTTTTCTTTTGCGGAAAAAGAAAAGTAAAAGGGGTTTACATTAGCTAGTTTTAATGCTAGCCTGAGGTAGATAACTAAAAGTGATTACATTATCAGTGGAAAATCTTATCCAAAACCATCTCATTCAGATATTTTCAGTATTATCCCTTATTTTCTTGGTTTTTTTGGCTTGGAACGTAGCTCTTCAGATTCAAATTAGCCGAATAAAAAAGAGAAGTCAGGAATTTTTTGCCGGAAAAAAGGTATCTAATTTAGAAGACCTCTTGCTTGCGCAAGCTAAAAATCTGAAAATGCTTGATAAGGATATCCAAGAGCTCTACACTATTTCCAATCAGATAAACGCCCTTTCCTTCCGTTCTTACCATAAATTGGGCGTCGTCCGATTCAACCCATTCAAAGATGTAGGGGGCGATCAGAGTTTTTCGGTGGCACTTCTTAATGGAAAAAATGACGGCCTAACAATTTCCTCTCTTTTCACTCGAGAAGGTGCCCGAATCTACACCAAAGTGGTTACCGCTGGGTTATCAGAAAACCATCCTTTAACCGAAGAAGAAAAAGAAGCGATTAAAATTGCCACCAGTCAAGAAAAAATCAAAAAATCAATCAAACCCTAAACACCCCAACAACCCTAAGTATTAAACTATTTAAACTATTCAAATTATGCCAGAAAACGAACCAAAAAAAGTCTCTTTGCCAGCTGTTATCACCGTTAAAAAATTCGGGGAAGTTTTAGCTTTGCCGGTAAATACTGTAATCACGGAACTAATGAAAAATGGCATCCTCGCCACTATCAATGAAAAGATAGATTTTGAAACGGCTTCCATTATCGCGGCTGATTTGGGCTACGAAGTTTCAGAAGAAATCATTGAGGCTGGTGAAGAAATCACTTTGGAAAAATTAAACGAACTTATTAGAAAAGAAACTGCTTCCGGAGAAGTTTTGAAAAGTCGCCCACCGGTTGTGACTATATTAGGACACGTTGACCACGGTAAAACTACTCTTTTGGACACCATCCGAAAAACCAGTGTCGCTGCGGGCGAATCTGGTGGCATTACTCAGCACATCAGCGCCTATCAAGTCAAAAAGAAGGGTCAAATTATTACTTTTGTCGACACTCCAGGGCACGAGGCCTTTAGCGCGATGCGCGAACGTGGCGTGAGTCTAGCTGACATCGCAGTCTTAGTAGTAGCGGCTGACGACGGAGTAAGACCTCAAACCAAAGAAGTCATCGAATATCTTTTGGCTAAAAAAATTCCCACCGTTGTGGCCATTAACAAAATTGATAAACCCGAAGCTAACATTCAAAGGGTAAAACAAGAACTGGCTGACCACGGTCTCGTCTTAGAAGAATGGGGCGGACAAGTTTTAGCGTCTAAAATAAGTGCCAAACAAAATATCGGCATCGATGACTTGCTCGACAATATTCTTTTAGTGGCCGAAGTGGAAGATTTAAAAGCGGATTATTCTCGAGATCCATTGGGTGTAGTTTTAGAATCATACCTTGATCCCCAGAGAGGTCCCATTGCCACAATTCTAGTTAAAACCGGAACTCTTAAAGAAGGTCAGGATATTATAGCTGGTGCTACTTATGGACGAGTGCGTCGCATCGAAAATTTCAAGGGGCAAAGAATTTCTGAAGCCGGGCCATCCTCACCAATAAATCTTATTGGTCTTAATAGTGCTCCAAATTCCAATGATATTTTGCAAACGAGTGTGAGGAAAAGTGGATCCAGGAGCAAAATGTTGAGTGAAAAATCCGAGCAATATTCAACTCAAGAAAAATTAAGCGCTAAAAAAATAATGCGCACCATAGCAGATGAAAAAGTTAAACGCTTGAATATCATCCTTAAATCAGACGTTCAGGGATCTTTGGAAGCTATCCAACAAATTTTAGGCGAAATTAAATCAGACGAAGTCGCTATTGATTACATTGAGATGGGCGTGAGTAATATCACCGAATCTGACGTCCGCCTGGCCGGTAACACCGATGCGATTGTATACGGCTTTAACGTGGAAGCTACTACTGTAGCCAAGCGGATGGCCGAGAACGCCAAGGTGGAAATCAAAAGTTATCGCGTCATCTATGAGTTAGTGCAAGACATTAAAGATAAATTAGTCGCTATGCTTCCGCCAATTGTGGAACGCACTGATTTTGGAAAAATGAAAGTTCTAGCCCTCTTTAAAACCGGCCGAGGAGATATGATTGTCGGCGGTAAAATCACCACTGGCAAAATGGTCAACGCCACCCTCATAGAAGTGATGCGCGGAGAAAATGTCATCGGGCACGGCCAACTCAAAAACCTCCAAGAAAACAAAGTGGATGTTGATGAGGTGGTGGGCCAAAAAGAATGCGGAGTCACTTTCCTAGGCGAAACTAAAATCAAAGTTGATGATATGCTTTTGTGCTATAAGGAAGAAGTAAAGAAAAGAAGTTTATAATTTTATGTCTAATCGTATAGTCAAAGTCAATGAACTCATCCGTCAAAATGTGGATGACATTCTACTCAAAGAACTCTCTCTCAAAGAGGGCGTTTTTATAACGATTGCTAAAGTTGACACCTCTCCCGATCTTCGCTATACTCGTATATTCGTCAGTGTTTTTCCGGAGTGTGAAATGAATTATGTCACAAAAACCTTGCAAAAAGAGGTGAGTCGCATTCAAGGAAAACTCAACCGCAGGCTTCAAATGAAACCCTTGCCAAAGGTTGAGTTCAAGCTTGATCTCACGGAATCTAAGGCTGACGAAATCGAGAAAATTTTAAAGGAAATTCGTAATTAGCTTGCAAAAAGCCGAGCTTTAGATGGTGGTCTTTTTTATCGAACGAAAAGCTTGGCTTTGAAAACTGCTCACCCGGTCTCAAAGCTGAACTTTTTACTTACATTTAAACACACACCACCTAAAGTTCAGCTTTTCTGCAACGATTCATTTCTCTAATACACTTTATCATGCAATCCTTTTCCCAAGATTTTCATACCCTCAATTTTGCGATTAAGGAATCTGAAAACATTCTTCTTTTTGCGCATTCTCATCCGGACGGAGACACCGTCGGGTCTGTTTTGGCTTTGCGGGAATATGCAAAGAGTCTAGGGAAAAAAGTTGACGTGGCTTGTTTTGACGCATTTCCAGATTATTTAAAAAATATCATCAGTATAGAATTTCTCTCTCCGGAAAAAATTGATCTCACAAAATATAACCTGGTTATTGCCGCCGATAGCGTTGAACGCGGTTTTGAAAAAATCAGAAATAATCTACAAGAAAATCAAGTGACAGCTATTCTCGACCATCACCCTGACATCACGATCAGAGCCGACATTAATATCATCGACGCGGACTATTCCTCTGTTTGTGAAATTGTTTATGATTTTTTTGAAAACTCCAAGATTAAACTCACTCGCCAAATGGCTACTTTCATTATGCTTGGTGTTCTTTCTGACACCGGGATGTTCCAACATTCCAACACCACTCCACGCGTGATGAGTATCGCTTCTGAGCTTATGAAAGCCGGTGCTCCAATGACCAAAATCGTGCAGACTTCTTTTGCCAATAGAAACATCTCCACTTTAAGATTATGGGGCAAGGCTTTTGAAAAAGCCCGCATCAATCCAAGTAATGGAATGATTGCTTCAGTCCTCACTAGAGCCGACTTGAAAGAATGCGGGGCTAGCACAGAAGACATTGCTCGTGTTTCCGAAATTCTCAATACCGTCCCCGGCACTAAATTCGCCCTCATCCTTTCCGAACGAGGCGATGGCATCATCAAGGGCAGTCTTCGCAGTGAAGACTATAAGGGCGTAGACGTCTCTCGCATCGCCGCCACTTTCGGCGGTGGTGGCCACCGCCTGGCTTCCGGTTTTGAAATTAAAGGTAAAATTCAAGAAACAGCTGATGGGTGGGAAATCATTTAGAAAAAATTCTTGAAATGCAATTTGTTTATTACTCCGTTGTATTTTATACTAGATACAAGATAATTTATATTAAATATTTGTTCTATGAACATCGGTGCTCATGTTTCCATCGCTGGCGGAATCTTTAATGCTCCTGGTCGGGCGGCGGATTTAGGGTGTGAAGCGATGCAAATTTTCACCCGCTCCCCCCAAGGCGGCAAGGCCCCGGAGTTCACGCCGGAAGTAGTGGAAAAATTTAAAGCTGAAATTGAAAAACATAAAATCAAAAGCACAGTCATCCATACCCCCTATTATATCAACTTTGCTTCGGCCAATAATCGCATCCGCTACGGTTCAGTTTCGGTGGTGCGTCAGGAATTGGAACGGGCGAGTCTTATTGGGGCGAAATTTGTCATGACGCATCTGGGCACTGCTAAAGACGTCGGACATTCCGAAGCCATTAAAAAAACCGTCGAGATGCTCAAAGAATGTTTAGAGGGATACAAGGGTGAAGCTAAGTTGCTTTTAGAAAACAGTGCCAGTGCCGGAGAAATTATCGGCAGTAACTTAGCGGATTTAGCGCAAATTATTAAGGGGGTTTCGTCCCCTGCCATCGCCGGCATTTGTCTGGACACCCAACATTCTTTCGCTTCCGGCTATGATTGGCGTGATTTTGATGAGACGCTCAAGAGAATTGAAAAAGAAATCGGCCTAAAAAACATCCAACTTTTCCACGCCAATGATTCTATGACTGAATGCGGTTCAAACAAAGACCGCCACGAACACATCGGTAAAGGTCTCATTGGAAAAGAAGCCTTCAAAAAGATTGTCGCCTTTGCGAAGAAGAATAATATTGATATGATTTTAGAAACTAAGCATGAAGAAGTTATAGGGGATATTAAACTTCTAAAATCTTTTCGAGGAAAATAATTATATGCTCGTCGCCATCACCTCCGACATCCACAATAACGAAGTTAACCTGCAAAAAGTTTTGAATTATTGCCAAGAGAACAAAATTCAAACCATGATTTGTTGTGGGGACTTGGCGTCTTTGGAAACGCTGGATTTTTTAAATGATAATTTTATCGGCAATATTCTCTACACTTTTGGCAATGCTGACTATGATGATTTATGGAGATTGGCTGAACAAAAAAAATACCGTGAAACATATTTATTCAAAGAATTTGGTGAGGCAGTCATTGAAAAGAAAAATGTCGCCTTTATTCATTATCCGGATAAGGCTAAGGGTCTCGCGCGTACCGGAAAATATGATTTCATTTTCTACGGCCACACCCATAAACCCTGGATCGTTTCTTCTTCTGCACCGGAAAACACCGGCGGACGAAAATATACCCTCCTCAATCCTGGCACCACCGCTGGCGAAATCTATCCGCCGACTTTTGCAGTGTGGGAAACAGACACGGGGAAATTTGATTTAATCAGAATTCACGGGTTGGAATAATTTTAAATTTAAAAATTTTGAAATTAAAAATTGATTGAAAATTAGAAATTAAAAATTGAAAATTTCATGTTAAAAGAAGAACTTCTAACTAAATTAAATAAGCGCATGTCCGTCTGCTCCCTCTGCGCTCTTCGCCCCGGATGCACTCGCGTTGTGCCAGGTGCCGGCTCGGCAAATGCGCAAATTTTGTTCATCGGCGAAGCCCCTGGCAAAACAGAAGATGAAACCGGTGTGCCCTTTGTCGGCGCGGCTGGGAAATTTTTGGATGAGATGCTGGGCGTCATAAAGCTTAAGCGCGAAGATGTCTATATTGCTAATGTTTGTAAATGTCGCCCTCCGAAAAATAGAGATCCGTTGCCCGAAGAAATAAAACTTTGTTGGCCATGGCTTCTCGAACAAATCAAAATTATTCAGCCGCGTTTAATTGTCACCCTCGGGCGACACTCGATGGAAAGATTTCTTCCCGGCCAAAAAATTTCCGCGTCTCACGGCCACATCACAAAACAAGAACTCGAAGGAATAGGCCAGCAGGTTTTTTATACCTTATACCACCCCGCTGCCGCTCTTTATAATGGAAGCATGCGTGAAACCCTTATTAAAGATTTCAAACGCATTCCTAAAATAATTAATAAAATAAAATTGGGAGAAAAATAAAATCGCCCCCTAAGGCGGTTTTTATACTTTATACTTTATACTAGATACTATCTAAAAGTGCCCAGAGCGAGACTCGAACTCGCATGACCTTGCGGTCGAGGGATTTTAAGTCCCTTGTGTCTACCAATTCCACCATCCGGGCTTGTTTTTGTGCTTATTTTAATTCTGAGGTCGCGCCCGGACTTGAACCGGGGTAGAGGGTTTTGCAGACCCTTGCCTAACCGCTCGGCCACACGACCATATGAGAGAACTATATCTAAGTTTACCAAAACCCTTCATTTCAGTCAATTATTTAAGCAAACAAAAATCCTCCCCGTTTCCGGGAAGGATTAGTGTTTATTAGCTCACGATTTCAGCCGACAAATTTCTTCGTCCGAAACTGAAAGCCTGGCTTTTTGTTTCCATATAGATGTCTATATGATTAGCTTTGATCGCTCCCCCACGATCTTCACAAACATATGTCCCCATTCCTTCGATCTGGATTTTTGTGCCAAAAGGAAATTGAGCGGGGCAAGCTAAAGTTTCATTTTCTTTAACCTTGAGACCTGAGGCTGTGACACCGTCAGATTTTCCACATTCATCTGCAGCTGCTGTATAAGCAGAAGCGTTGATCGTAAATTTTCCTTTCGGCATATTTACGGAGCGAGTGGTTTTGAAACGAGAAAGTTTTATTTCTCTTTCTGGTTCAATCTCATTTTTTTCCACCGCCACTGTATTTTTAAAGTTGTTCGGGTCGTAAGCGAGAAATGAATTATTAGTATCAGCCAATACTACCATTCGATTACTTGCAACTCCGAAGTCTTGTATTTTGAAATTTATTTTTGTTTCATTAGGCTGTGTTACTTCATCTGCCTTGGCTATTTTTGGACTAGCCAGAAATATCGCAAGAAGAATCAGTAGGCTTGCACTAATGATACGCATTAAGCATTTTTTTAATTGTTAAACAACCTTATCTGTCTAGTTTCCGATAAAGCCGGACGACTAAATTTTTCCCTATCCTTATTTAATCGACTCATGATTATAGCAAACTATGAGCAAAAAGTCAACCGTTATTAAATTAATTGGCTTATTTTAAGCTTTTTTCTCAATAAACCGACCATCGCTTTGTTTGAAACAAGTAAAAAAAGCCCTAAAAGGACTTTTTTAAAGAAAGATCTATTTTTCAGTTAAAGCTACTTACTATTTTTTAAAATAGCATTAATAGTATCCTCATCTTTGCAAGTGTAATCATTGCTCGCACTATAAAATCGCTTTTTTGGACCGTAGCATCCCCCATTTTGCACATTAAGCGTCGCCATCATGGGCATCATAAAACCCATATTTTGAGAAGTAAAATATTTATACAATTTATCTAGAGTAGCTTTTCTTTTGGCTGTATCCATTCGCGCGTAAGAACTCATGTCATCAAATTTGAGCCCGCTCCAATCAAGATGCAAAAAGACATTATTAGCCTGAGGTGTGTATCGATCATTCCATAGGAGCGCCCAGCAACTTTGCAACTGACTCCAACAAGGTCCATTTTCAATCGTGCCCTCATCTCCTATCCCCACCCCGCCTTCTATGAAATCAAAACGTCTAATATAATTTTCATCAGTGATGCGCCCAGTTTGCGCCCCGATTACAATTTGCATATTCTTTTTCTTAGCATACCTTCTCATGTCATCTAAAACTTGGTCTATTTTAGACTCGCCCAGATTGGCACTATCTTGATAATATATTTGCCCGAAAAGAAAACTCTGGATGCCAATATCCATAGCTCTATGCGTCACGAAACTTAAATACGCGCGATATTCCTTACTACTAATATTGGGCTTACAGGTGTGTTCTCCCCACGCATTGTCTGATCCTGCCCGGCACATTTCAGAAAAATCAAAATATCTATTTTCATCTGGATAAAAATATTTTTCATTTTTTTTAATATCTTCCGCTAAAAACATTCCATAAATAACATTCGTCTTAGTAACTTTTTGCATCACGTCCAGCGCTTTGGCAAAGTCCGGTGGAGAGGCCCAGGTTTCTAAGGAACGGTGGAGATAAACACACTGCGAACGATTAATCATTGCCACTGCCGCGTCCGTATCCTCCCCATATCCACTCAAAAGTCCGTCTGCCACACAACCCTTAGTCTTCATTGTCTTTAGCGAAATTGACACTGGATTATAGTGAAAAGGTGGCGCAAAAAAAATGTTATCATTATCCACTTTGCTTGGAACGAGAGAAATTAGTGGCGCCATTTGATGAGGCTTTTTAGATAATTTGTGAAAGCTAAATAAACCTCCACTAAAAATTGCGATTAAAAGCACATATAGAATAATTTTCCTTTTCAACATATTGTCTTTTTAAACCAAAAATAAAAAAGCCTGCTAATTTATCCGCATCTCTTTACTTATAACAATCTGGCAAGAATAAAATTCCATCAAGCCTCTTTCTTGGGAGAAAATTTATTAAGTAATCTATTTTTAAAAGCTGTGGGATCGCTATCAGCTAAAGCAATTAAAAAAATGATTATAACCGTAATGGTTAAAACGATATCTCCCGTATCCGGGAAAAGATAGCTACATTGCTTATCCGCTGTTGTACAAGTTAAAAGTAACCCGATTTCATCCACAAAGAGCCCAGCTCCAATTCCAACAAGAGCACTCGCAATCTTCATTCTTCTTTGACTATTGTCCATAATGGCTAAAATTCCACCTAAAAATAAAGCTGCCGTACCAAAATAGAAATGGTGGATATGATAACCTTTCACATAAACATACCGACTGAAATTTAAAGAATAGAAGTGCACAGCAGAAAAAGAAAATAAGAAAAAAACCAACACAATAAACATCCTTTTTTTATTTTCTTTTTTTAAGTTAAAGGTGTTTTTAAATTTTATTTTAAGCTGTATTGGCATAGTTAGATTAAAAAGCTATTAGAGAAGCTACTTTGCATATAATTATAACACAGCTAAGCTCTAACCGAAACCCTATTGATTAATCAAAAAGATAGCCCCCACTGCCATTATCACCCCAAGCATTTGAGTCATTGAAAAAGTTTCATTAAATACAAAATACCCCATGGTCACCACCGTCAAGGAATAAAAAATCACCTG
>JBBREE010000002.1:0-57735 GCA_038203255.1 Candidatus Moraniibacteriota bacterium
AATGACAAATTCAACATTTTGAACATTTTCAACAACTACAATATTCTTCACATTCACCTCTTCTTTGATAATGTCCAAGAGCTCCTGACTCATTTCATATTGCATAATCAAAAGTTCCGACAAGGGCTGTCTGACTTTAATGCCACTTTTCGCTCGCAGTTGCAACCCAACATTCACAATTTCGCGCACTTTCTGCATTTGCTCATTCACTTTTTCATCGATTAATTTTTCATCTGACACCGGAAAATCCACCAGATGTACCGATTCGTCACCTGTTAAATTTTTGTAAATTTCTTCTGAGATGAACGGCGTAAACGGCGCCATGACTTTGGATAGTTCTACAAGAACATAATATAGCGTCTGATAGGCTTCATTTTTGTCTCCGTCATTTTCACTTTTCCAAAAACGCTTACGACTCCTTCTGATATACCAATTGGAAAGATTGTCGATGAAGCGCGGGAGTAATCTTGAAGCCTTATGCAGCTCATAATTTTCCATATGCCCATTGAATTCTTTAATGAGCATATTAAATTCTGAAACCAACCAACGATCAAGTAGCCCATTAAGTTTTTGCGGATTAAACTTCTTATCCACTTTAAAACTATCTATGTCAGCATAAAGCACGAAAAAAGAATAGGAGTTCCAGAGCATCCGCATCATCCCACGCGTCACTTCCCCCACTTCATTCTCGATGAAATTCATATTTTCCGCCGCTACTACTGGGGAGCTCATCAAATAAAAACGCACGCTGTCCGCCCCGTATTTTTCAAACATCTCATTTGGATCAGGATAGTTGCTAAGTTTTTTACTCATTTTCTTCCCATCTTCAGCGAGCACAATCCCATTCACAATCACATTTTTGAAAGCCTCCTTTTCTTTTACGCCACTGGCGATAACATGCAAATAATAAAACCAGGCCCTGGTTTGATCTACGCCTTCCGCAATGAAATCCGCCGGAAAAGTATCGTCGAATTTTTCTTTGTTTTCAAACGGATAATGTTTTTGGGCATACGGCATAGAACCAGAGTCAAACCAGGTATCAAGCACATCTGGCACGCGCTTCATTGTACCCTCACATTTTTCACACTTAAAAGTAATTTTGTCCACAATGTGTTTATGCAAATCTTCAATTTTCTCTCCGCTAACTTTTTCCAAATCCGCCACGGCGCCGAAAACTTTTTGCTCTCCGCATTTATCACACACCCAAATCGGCATCACGCTCGCCCAGAAACGTTGCCGAGAAATGGACCAGTCGCGTGCGCCCTCAAGCCACTTGCCAAACCTTCCCTCTTTCATATGAGACGGCGACCAAGAAATGCCCATGGCATTTTCCAACATTTTTTCCTTAATTTTAGTTACCGCCACAAACCATGAGCTGGTAGCATAATTAATAAGTGGTGTGTCACATCTCCAGCAATGCGGATAGGAATGTTCGAACTTTTCCTTGTGAAAAAGTACCCCTTGTTTAGCCAGATATCTGATAATTTCCACGTCCGTTGCCTGCGGATTGTCGATTGGTTTAACGTTTAGTCCTGCGAGCTCTCCCAACTCCTCCTTAAAACTGCCGTCCATCGCCACATGTTGCACAAAAGGAAGTTTATTTTCTTTGCCCAATCGCATATCATCTTCACCAAAAGCCGGCGCAATATGTACCACGCCTGTCCCTTCATCAGTGGTCACAAAATCTCCGGCATAAATCTGCCAACCATTTTCACGGTTTTCCAGTTTTTCGTCTTTAGCATAAAAATCAAAAAGTGGTTTGTATTTTTGATTTAATAATGCCTCCCCTTTTATATCAATCGACTCAAACGTAATTTGCGAGTCAGAGCCGTCGTCGTTTTTAATTACAGCAGATCTAAAAACTCCATCATTTTCATCGAAAGTTGTAACTTGAATTTCTCCAAACTTTCCTCCAAATATCTCCCGAGCCGTATTTTTAGCTCTATTCTTGGCAAATATATATGTTTCTCCAAGTTTAAAATCACTTTTTCCATTAATATTTATTATTTTTGATTTTGTATAAATCACATCTCTTCCTACCGCCAAAGCCACATTCCCCGGCAAGGTCCAGGGTGTCGTTGTCCACGCCAGAACAAAAGTACCCGGTTCATCAACCAGTTCGAATTTCGCAATCACCGACAAATCTTTCACATCTTTATACCCCTCTGAAACTTCTTGTTGCGACAAGGTCGTTTCACAACGCGGACAGATATGCATCGTACGGTAATCCTTATAAATAAGACCTTTGTCCCACAATTCCTTAAAAACCCACCAGACGGACTCCATATAATCACGATCCATTGTGCGATAAGCATTTTTCATATCCGCCCAGCGTCCCATCCGTTCCACAATTTTTTCCCAAATGTCCACGTACGTCAAAACCTTACTGCGACACAATTCATTAAATTTTTCCACACCCATTTCTTCAATGTCCTTTTTCTTTTTCGATCCTAATTCTTTTTCTACGATATTTTCAGTTGGCAAACCATGACAATCCCAGCCCCATTTGCGCTCCACCCGGTATCCTTTCATCGTCCAAAATCTGGGCACGACATCTTTTAAGATGCTAGCCACAATATGCCCATAGTGAGGAGCCCCGGTCGCAAAAGGCGGTCCATCATAAAAACTATACTCCTTAGCATCTTTCCGGTTCTCAATGGATTTTTCAAAAATCCCCTTCTCATTCCAAAATTTAATAACCTCTTTTTCCATCTCAGGAAATTTTTGATTGGATTCTACTTTTTTAAACGCCATAATTTTGATTGCATCTATGTATGTACATATGTACGTACATATTTACTTACCTAATTTTAAAACTAAAAAAATCCCTACACAAAAAATATGCATAAGGACGACTCTCATCCCGCCTTCTCTGCTAACGCAGATTCGGCGAGGCAAAGCGTGGTACCACCTTAATTCAATTCATGAATTAATTCATGAATTCTTCTTGACAGCTATTACGGGCCTACCCGCCGGATTCTACTTCGCCGCGCCGAAGCCTTAGCGTAGGCGGGATTGCCTACGATAAACCCTGGGGGCGTTTCTTTCCGAAAGCATCGGGATTGATAGTCCCTCAAGCGCCTTTCTTCTTATAAATAATTCATGATGCCATACTCTAATTCGTAAACAGTCTTAAACCCGAGCTGTTTCATCATTTCTAACGCTCCTTTCGAGCGACTGCCACTCCTGCAATATATCAAATAAACCTCCTCTTTGTCCAATTTATTCAACTCTGCCAAAAAATTCGGCTCATAGAAATCAAGATTGACTGATCCTGCCAGATTTCCTCCAGCAAATTCCATCGCAGTGCGCACATCCAGAATTTTGATATCCTTATTTTCTTCGATTATTTTTTTCGCCTCTTTGGCAGAAACTGATTTTAACATACCTAATCGTCCTAACCCAGACTTTTATAGATGGCCAGAGTTTCTCTCGCACATTTTTCCCAATTAAATTTTTCCACCTGCTTTCTTCCGCGGACGCGATACTCATTTTTGAGATTTTCGTCGGAGGAAAAACGCTTCATCGCTTCAACAATTTCTTCCGTCTTCATTGGGTTCACCATAATGGCGGCATCTCCGGCCACTTCCGGAATGGAAGAGACATTGGAAACAATCGCCGGCGTCCCGGTGGCAAAGGCTTCCAGAACTGTCATGCCAAATCCTTCATAGAGGGACGGCATCACAAAGAAATCTGCACCTTTGAAAAGCGGTACTAATTCGTCGCCAATGACGTAACCGGTGAAAATGATGTCTTTGGCAATTTCCAAGTCTTTGGCAATCTGGCGATATTCTTGAGAAAGCCAACCATTTTTGCCGGCCATCACTAACTTGTAATTACATTTGCCGGAATCTTTCACGCATTGATCTTTAAATATTTTGAAAGCTTCAAAAAGTCGGGTAATGTTTTTGATTGGTTCAATCGTTCCAAGAAAAAGGATATATTTTTTGTCTTTCGGGATGTCATATTTCTCTAAAACTTTTTCCCGAGTCACTTTCGATTCTTCCGCCATTCTTTTGTCAAAACCGCTATGAATGACCTCAATCTTATCTTCTTTAGTATCAAAGATTTCCATGATATCATTTTTGGTGGACTCGGACGCTGCGATAATTTTGTCCGCGTGACTCACCATAAGACTCGTGGTAGTTTTGATTTTAGTCAGTTTGAGTTGAGGAAAAACATCCGGAACTTTGTATGCGGCCAAATCATGCACTGTCACAATTGTTTTCCCGCGATAGCTCACCGGGATGCGACTCATTGGAGAAGTAGTATGGATGATATCCAAATGTTCACGCGCCAAGGTGGCCGTGCCCAGGATTTCATTGTACGCTCCCGGCAGATATTTTTTGTAATCGGAAAACGGATAGAATTTAATCTTCACGTTCGGTTGAGAAAATTTCTTAATGTCTTTTTCTCTCACGCGAAAATCGAAAAACAAGACATATTCGTTTTCCTTATCAATCTGAAGTAGATGACGGATGAGTTGATATGTATAATGACCCACTCCAATCGCCTCTCCTTTTTCCGGATTTAAAATTGTTCTAGCGTCTATTCCTATTTTCATAATTAGTATTTTAATTTTTTACATCTTCTCCGGGGCTTCCACTCCAATCAGTCTTAAAGTCTCCGCTAACACTATTCTAACAGCATTTATGAGTTTTAGTCTAGTGGCACTTTGAGCCGGTTCGGTAGCGTCCAAGACCTTAATGTCATTGTAAAAGGAATGAAATTTATCCGCCAGTCTTATCGCATAATACGGCAATTTATGTACTTCGTAGGATGCGGAAATTTCTTCGATTAGCGCCGGGAATTTTTCCAATTCGCGAATCATACTCAACTCCTTACTGTGCGTGAGTTTGGACAAATCGGCTTTTTCTATGTCAAAATCGGCCTCCTTAGCCTTCCTTAAGATACTACAAATACGAGCGTGCGCATATTGCACATAAGGCCCGGTTGAGCCGTCCAGTCTCACTGATTCTTCGATATCAAATTCTATCTTGCTATGAGAAGAGTATTTAAGCATAAAAAATTTTACCGCGCCTAACGCTATCCCTTCCGGACTAGGAGACTCTGGAAATTTTTCTCGCACTTTTTCCTCCACTTGACCCAAAAGGGAATCAGCCGGGATGATATTCCCTTTTCGCGAAGACATCCCCTCCCCCCCCTTAAGTGTCACGAAATCATAACCGATGTGTGCCATCTCTTTTTTAAAACCTATCTCAGACAGAATTTTAAAAAGTTGGTCAAAATATAAACTTTGTCTGACATCCACAATGTAGATGCTCCGATCAATTTCATATTCTTTAAATTTTTTAATCGCAAGCGGGATATCCTTCAATCCATATAGCGCGGCGCCGTCACTTCTTCGCAAAACCAAAACGCCCAAATTCCATTTTTCCAAATCAGCTATAATGGCTCCCTCACTTTCTCTAATTATTCCCGTTTTCAAAAGTTCGGGGAGTTTTTTCTTACCCTCAACCTCTTCTTCTGATTCATAAAAATAAACATCAAATTTTGCGCCTAATTTTTCATAAATACGCGTAAATTCGTCCAAACTCCACTGGCGGGTCTTTTTCCAAAGGGCCGTAAGATTGGCATCACCCTCTTCAAATTTTTTCTGCAACTCCTTGAATTCTTTTTCATACTCAGGATTATTTTCTATCTCTTGTGTGGCGCGCGAATAAGCTTGGCCTAAAAATTCCGCCTTATTCTCCGCCTCCTCCAATTCTTTTTCGCTGTAAAATTTTTGCAAAGACCAAAGACATTTGGCCACGTGTGTTCCAGTGTCTCCGATATAGTTGGCTGCTGTGACGTTTTGCCCCGCCTTTTTCAAAACCTCCACCAAAGAACTTCCGATAATCACATTCCGCAAATGTCCGACATGAAACTCCTTGTGAGTGTTGGGCTGGGAATATTCTACCATTGTCTTCTCCTTGCTTTCTAAATTCCCAAATTTTTCTTTTTCTTCAATTATTTTTTTCACCTTATCTTGCAAATATTTTTCCGACAGATAGAAATTAATATACCCCGGCGCAACCACTTCAATTTTTTCAAAAACATCCTTAACAGCTATGACATTTCCAACACCTTCAACATCTTGAACATTTAGAACATCTACAACACTCTTCGCTATTTCCATCGGACTTTTTTTGAATGTTCGCGCCAAATTCATCGCCACATTAGTCGTAAAATCACCAAAAGTTTCCACTTTCGGGTTTTCCACCACAATACTAGGCATTACAAAATCCGCCTCGTCTTTTTTAAGGCTCAAAATGGCATTTTCTATCAGTTTTTTGATTTCTTCTTTCATAAACCTAGTTTAGCTTAAACAGGGCATAAAATCAAATCTACTCATTATTAATCATCATCCGATACATCTCCTCCACCTCTCTTACGGGTCGGAAACTTCTCCGGTGAATTTCGCAGGGACCGAATTTTTTAAGCGCCTCCATATGAATTTTCGTGCCGTAGCCTTTGTGTTTTTCAAAATTATACTGCGGAAATTTCAGGTGAGCTTCCCGCATCATCCGGTCACGCGTCACCTTGGCAATGATGGATGCGGCTGAAATAGACTTTACGAAGTTATCTCCGCCGACGACGGTTTTCTGCTCTATGGAAATGTTTGGAATTTCACTATTTCCATCAACTAAAATAATTATCTTATCTTTGTCATTCCCGTGCATACAGGAATCTAGTCGCGAATCATTCAGTCTCTGCACTGGATCCCCGCCTACGCGAGGATGACACTTTTTCAATTTAACATTTAAATCCGTCACTGCATTTCGCATCGCCAAATGTGTCGCTTGTAAAATGTTTATCCGATCAATTGTTGCGTGATCACAAATCCCCACTCCGACATAAAAATGTTCTTGGATAAAATCAAAAATCTCCTCCCTTTGCTTTTCAGAAAGTTTCTTCGAATCCCTAATCAAATTCAGCTTCTTTAAGAAGTTTTGATCATCCAGGCTTTGGTCATTAGAGATTGTTTCGAATTTAGAATTTAGAATTTCGTGTTTTCGCCAAGTAGCGGCGGCGGCTACGACCGGCCCGGCAAGTGGCCCTCTCCCTGCCTCATCAATTCCAACCACAAAATCATATCCTTTTTCTAAAAAGGCCCGCTCTTCCTTGAATAATTCGTCTCTTGACACCTCCATACATTTTTGAGATAATAACTTTTGTGTTTATGGCGCCACTAAGCGCCCATTACACTAGTTCTTTCGTTTATAATATTTCCATCTTATCATAATAAGAAAGAAATAAATACAGGCCTGTATATACAAAGAAAAACAAAAAAGATCCGAACTAGTCGGATCCTTTTTTGTTATTTGTAAATGTGCTATACTAGTTTCATAATCATCCTGCCAACTCCAAGGAGCAATCCGGGGAAGGAGGATAATAATATTATGATTCCATCTAATTTAACTTTAAGAACTGCTATTTGTTAGTGGTTTTTTATTTTATTCAAAATTAATTTATGCCAAAATTTACTCACCTCCACGTTCACACTCACTATTCCCTTCTCGACGGTTTAGCTAAAATTGACGACATTCTTGACCGGGCTAAAGAGCTTGGGATGGATTCTTTAGCTATCACTGACCACGGTGTGCTTTATGGCGCGGTGGAATTTTTCATTAAAGCTAAGGCGCGTGGGATTAAACCCATAATCGGTTGCGAAATGTATCTGACGGCCGGAGATTATAAAAGTAAAAACAACACCACAGAAGACCGCACGCGCTTTCATTTAATTTTACTCGCCAAAGATGAAAAGGGCTACAAAAATTTAATGAAGCTCATCTCTTTTGCTCATTTGGACGGTTTCTACTATAAACCGCGCATCAATAAAGAACTTCTACGTCAATATTCCGAAGGCCTCATTGGACTGAGCGCTTGCGTAGAAGGTGAAGTGCCTTCCGCTGCGGTGAAAATCGGACCGGCCAGAGCCGAGGAATTAGCCTTGGAATATCAAGAAATTTTTGGCAAAGGTAACTTCTATTTGGAAATTCAACATCATCCCAATTTTCCCAATCAGGCCATTGCCAATGCCGAGCTCGTTAAGATTGCCAGGAAAAATAACATTCCGCTGGTGGCCACCAATGACATCCACTACGTCAAAAAAGATGACAATGTCATCCAAGACATTTTGCTCTGCATTCAGACTAACCGCAAAGTAACGGAAGAAAACCGCATGAACCTAATGGATTTCGAACTCTATCTCAAAAGCCCGGAAGAAATGGCCGAACATTTCAAAGATTTTCCGGAAGCCCTGGCTAATACCCAAGAGATTGTGGCTAAGTGTAATGTGGAAATTAAATTAGGAGAAACTCAACTGCCTCACTACGAAGTGCCGGAAGGGCACACCGCCGAAACATATCTGAGAGAATTAACAGAGAAAGGATTACAAAGAAGGTTTAATGGTAATGTCACCGAAGTCCACCGAGAAAGGATGGAATATGAATTTGATATCATTAGAAAAACCGGTTTCGCTTCCTACTTTCTCATTGTCCAGGATTTTGTTAACTGGGCTCGTTCGCAAGGAATTGTGGTGGGTCCCGGTCGCGGAAGCGCCGCCGGAAGTTTCGTGGGTTACCTAGTCGGCATCACTGACATCGACCCGATCAAATACGATTTACTCTTCGAACGTTTTCTCAATCCGGAGCGCATTTCAATGCCGGATGTAGATATGGATTTTGCCGATGATCGGCGCGATGAAGTGCTGGGTTATGTGCGCGAGAAATATGGTGACGACCACGTGGCGCAAATCATCACATTCGGAACCATGGCGGCGCGCGCTGCCATTAGAGATGCCGGGCGAGCGCTTGGCATTCCTTATGATTTTTGTGACAAAACGGCCAAACTCATCCCTATGTTTTCTTCCATTCCTGATGCGCTGGAAAACGTCAAAGAATTTTCTGACATCAGGAACGGCAGTCCGGACGGACAAAAACTCATTGACTCAGCGGCGCGCTTGGAAGGTGTCTGCCGTCACGCTTCTATGCATGCTTGCGGAGTGGTCATCACTAAAGAACCGGTGGTGGAATATACTCCAATTCAACGCATCATCGGCAAAGAATCAGGCATGGTGACACAATATTCCTCTTCTACCAAATCCAGCTTCATCGAAAAAATTGGTCTTCTTAAAATGGACTTTTTGGGATTGAAAAATCTCACCATCATTCAAAATACTTTCCGTTTGGTAAAACAAAATAGAAATATCGATTTAACTGTGGACGACATTCCGGAAGATGACAAAAAAACTTATAAACTCCTGCAAAAAGCCCAAACAACCGGCGTCTTTCAATTGGAAAGTTCCGGGATGAAAAGATATTTAAAGATGTTAAAACCCAATGTTTTTGAAGACATCATTGCTATGGTGGCGCTCTACCGCCCAGGCCCAATGGATTGGATTCCGGACTTTATTGCGCGGAAACACGGTGAACGCCGTATTGAATATCTTCATCCATTTCTAAAACCGCTTTTGGAAAAAACTTACGGCGTCGTGGTCTATCAAGAACAAGTGATGCAAATCGCCCAGGCCTTAGCCGGTTTCACTTTGGGAGAAGCTGATGTGCTCCGAAAAGCGATGGGGAAAAAAGTGTTCGCTCTCATTCAAGAACAAAAAGTTAAATTCATCGACGGATGCATCAAACAAAACATTTCCGGCGCAGTAGCAGAAAAAGTTTTCTCCTACATCGAACCGTTTGCCGGTTATGGTTTCAATCGGAGCCACGCGGCGTGTTATGCGATGGTCGGCTATCAAACGGCTTACCTTAAAGCTCACTTCCCGGCTGAATTTATGGCCGCCCTTCTCACTTCTGACCAGGACAACATCGAACGCGTAGCCATTGAAGTGGCTGAGTGTCGCGAGATGGGCATTGAGGTTTTGCCACCTGACATCAATGAAAGTTTTGAAGAGTTTGCAGTGATTGATGACCCAAAAACAAAAACCACTAAGATTCGTTTCGGTTTAAATGCTGTGAAAAATGTCGGCCACACCGTCGCCCATGAAATTGTGGAAGAAAGAAAACGCGGAGGAAAATTCGAAAGTTTCACCGCATTCATCGAACGTGTGCGTCATAAAGATTTAAACAAAAAATCCATCGAGGCTTTGGCGAAAGTGGGTGCCATCGATGAATTCGCCGAAAGAAATTCCGTCATTGCTTCCATTGAAAATATCATCGCTCACTCCAAAAACGTGGAGCGTTTGGCCGGATCCAACCAAGGCAGTCTTTTCAGTTTGGAAGAAGTCAAGATGCCGGAAATTAAACTGACTGAAACGGCGCCGGCCGAAAAAAAGGATCGCCTCACTTGGGAAAAAGAACTTCTAGGACTCTACATCAGCGACCACCCGGTCAGAGAATACGTCGAATATTTTGGAAAAGTGGCACTCCCGATTAGAAACATCGCGCTGGAACACGTGGGGCAAAACATTTCCATTGGTGGCGTAGTAGCCAGGCTGAAAAAGATTTATCTTAAAACGCAAAAAGCGATGATGTTTGTCACCATTGAAGATATGGATGCCAACATTGAAGTTCTCGTTTTCCCAAAAATTCTAGAAACGACCGAAAACATTTGGAAAGAAGACACTATTGTTTTAGCCTCAGGAAAACTTTCCAATAAAGACGGCGAATTCAAACTCCTAGCCGACTCCGTCAAAGTAGTGACGCCCGGCGAACTGCAAAATTTCTCCCGCATCCTCCACACGCAAGTCGCCAACGGCCACACTCCCCGCGCCGCCTATGAAGTCTCCAAGCCCCCTGTCAAAGAAGGCGAAGCCGGCGAAGAAAAAGATGCGCCGACTTCCGAATCCAAACCCAAAATCACCATCTCCCTCCCCACCGCCTTCAGTCAAGACACCTTAAAACAACTCTCCACCATTTTCGATCGCTGTGACCTCGGTTCTACCAAAGTATATTTAAACATCGGCGGCAAAAAAATCGAAACCCCCTATTGCGTCAAAACTGTCGACGGCTTGGAACAAAAAATTCAAGACGTTATTGGGGATGGAAAAGTTTACATCACAAAGCCTTAATCTCTCTCCTCGCTTTCTTATACTCCGGGTATTCTCGGGAAACTAAATCCCAAAATTTTTGCGAATGATTAAATTGTCCCAAATGGCACAGCTCGTGGACTATTATGTAGTCGCAAAGTTTTTCCGGCAGATAGATGATGCGATAACTGAAATTTAGATTTCCTGCCATGGAACAACTCCCCCAGCGAGTCTTAGTGTTTCTTATCGCCACTTTTTTCCAAGTGAAACCATAGCCTAAATTGAAATGTTTCAGTTTTTTTTCGGCAATCTCGCGCGCCAATTCCTTATATTTCAAATAGTCTTCCCGCGTGGCCTTAGGCATAGCGCTCACTTTTTTTTCAAAACGTGTCAGATGCTCCAAAATCCAGGGCGCTTTTTCCAGCACAAAATTCTCCACTTGTCTTTGGCTGACGTAAGGTGGCACACTCACTTTCACACTGGCATCAGCGGAAACAGAAAGTCGCATATGCCGCGCTCTGCGAGTTTTTTTCAGAGTATAAATTATCTTCTTTTCTCCCAAGAGGATTTCTTTTTCCATTCAAATTATCCTAAAGCTTTCTCAAAGCCGAGCTTTGAAAATACAAAGCTCGGCTTTAGAAGGATTAGGAAGGATTAAATTCCATAAGCCGAAGACATTGTTTTCACAAACCATGGCAAAATAAAGGCCAAGGCGATGAGTGGCAAAACAACTGTTGCCACAGTAATAATGAGTGTCCAAAGAAAATATTTCCTGGCCTTTTCTACGCTAACGTAGATATCATCCATTCGCTTATTTAGAGCGTCAAATTGCGCTTGAGTTTCTTGATCCATAATATTTATTTTATTTCAAAATTTACCGCCATGTCAATTATGATGTCTTGCGTGCCGGAAGAAATGGAAGGAGATGAAACGGCTTTTGGCATTGCTAAAGTTCCCCCGCCATATCCTTGCGAAGAATCAGTTGCGCCATAAGGAGTCGGTCCGCCATTTGGTGCGTCCTCATACCAGCTCAAGACTTTCCCAAGATTTTTGATACCAGCAGCCGAAGCCAAGGCTGAAGCTTTCCCTCTAGCGTCAGTAATGGCCGCAATGCGAGCCTTTTGCTGAAGGTCGCTGGGATTTTCCACGTAATAATTCACGCCCTGCACCGAATTGGTTCCGTTGTCACCTGCGACCGCTACAATTTTATTCACCAAATCGGCATTCTTATCCACCCCTTCAGCTTTGATGTCCAAATTTTGGCTGGCATTGTAACCGGAAACGGAAGAAACTCCATTCTTATAATCATAAGCCGGAGACAAATTATAACTTTCGGTCTTGATGTTCGCCGAACTCACGCCCAACGCAGTTACGGCGTCCGTGATTTTTTTGATTTTATCATTCATTTGCGTCAAAGCCTCTGTGGCGCTTTTTGCTTTATCCACCTGCACACCCAAAGTGACTGTGGCAGTGTCAGGCACATATTCAACTTTCCCTTCCCCATAAACCGTGATTTGGTTTTGCGTCGGATTAACTAGGCGTTCACGTAAAATAGAAACAATGACTATAATTGTAATTAATATCATTCCGAAAGCTATAAATCCCATCCTATATCTCCTCCAATGATTTTGACAAGCATTTTTACCTGTAGCTTCGGTTGGCATATTTTCCATAGCTTTTTAATTTAAGAATTAATTATACATACAACTCAACTCTCTCTATTATATCACAAAAAAAAGACCCCAGCTTACACCAGGGTCTTTTAGAACTATTGCTTTTTGATTGAGATTATAAAACTGCTTCCTTTGCCATCTTAGACAAACGAAATTTAGCTACAGTTTTTGCAGCAATTTGGATTTTTTCTCCAGTGGCAGGATTAACTCCAGCGCGAGCTTTTCGGTGCACTTTCACCAATTTTCCAAAACCAGGAAGAACGAATTCTCCATTCTTCTTTACTTCTGAGTACGCCATTTCTGTTAGCGCGTCCATGAATGCTACTACCTCTTTTTTAGCCAGACCGGTTTTCTCGGCCATTGCGCTCATGATCTGAGCTTTTGTCATTTTTGCCATTTCTTTTTGTCCCGCCGAAGCGAGATTAAATTAAATTAATTATACCTGCCTATACCCCAGTATTATAGGGGTTTTCTAAAAATCGCGCAACACCCACTAAATTATCGTTTCAGAAGGAGGGTAATTCGCCGAAAAATTCGCCTCATTTTCTCTTACTATTTCTGCAATTTCAGCATCCGCTCTTTGACGAAGATTATTCGGATCCATATTTTCTAAGATATCAATCATCAAAATTTCTTCCAGAGAATTAAAATTTGCCAGTTCCTTTTTTTTAGCCTCTAGGAGCCCTCGCGCTTCCCGGCCTGCATTATAGGGCCGGTCTTTACTGCCATTAGCTTCCACCTTGTCCGCGATGGCTAGAAAATCTCCCAGCCTCTTAATGTCAGTGTCATACTCTCGCCTTTCTCCTGTTCTTTTCTCATCTTCAACTGAAAAATCTTCTTTTCGCCTTTCTTCTTTTCTAGGATAGCTTTTTTCTTCCCCAATATTCTCATGATGATAAAGCATAATCCTTGCCACCCTCGTTTCTCCATTAGCCATCAAAAACTCGTGCCCGGCTCTGACGTGCCCTTGCATAATTTTACGCTCCTCCTCAGTGAGCTCCTTTCCCTTTTTATTTTCAAGCACGGCCTTCACTTCTTCACTCGCTTTTCCTTCATCATGACACAAGGCTGCCACCAAAAGATCGCGCCTATCTTCCGCAGTGAATTTTATCTTGTCATTGTCCATTACAAATCTGAGAAGCTCAGCTACTCTAATCATATGTCTGACGTCCCGTTCTCCCATTTCGCCCCGCTTCTCTCGAAGTTCTTTGAAGACTGCTTGCACAGCCGGAGTTTTTTCAATAAGATTCATCACTTCAAGCGAAACTTCTCCTTCTTCCCAATAAGTATTATCCTCAGCTATTATCTTCTTCGACCCTCTCTCGGGAGCTTCTTTTAGGACTCTCTCAAGCCAGGCTCTCATTTCCTGCTTAGAATCTTCCGTTTTTTTTATATTATTTCCTTCTGTCCATTCTCTTTCAAAAGAATTACTCATATTTTTTTATTCCTTCTGATAAAATTAACTACCCTCATTATACCCCTTTTGGCATAGAATAAAAGACCGCATCAAAATCCACAATTTTTCCATAATGTTTTTTCACCCATCCCTCCTCATCTTCGCCAAAATCAATCTAATTTTTTCATAACTGATACTCTCCGGCAGATTTTCTTTGATGGGTTTTAGTCTGCCCCGTCCAACTTTGGCAATAACAGAGTGAATTTGCTCTTGCTCTTCCTCAGAAACTAATTTTTTGATATCCACTTCTCCGCCGGCTGTGTACCAATCAATGAGATGACCCAAGATTGTGTTTTCTCCTAGCGAGCGAATCTTGGCAATTTCCCCAGGCGCATAACCTTCGCCAGAAAGACGCACTGTTTCTTTAATCGTGGTGCCAACCAACTGCTTTTTTGAACGCGCACTACTCTGCGGACTTTCACTTTTGCTTACATCTTTTTTCCAGCCTAAACACACATCGCACCCGCGACAATTGCGCTTTTCTTTTTTCGCTTCCGGATCATTGAAATATTCCAAAATCATCTGACGACGGCAATTTTGGCTGGAAACATAAGCCGTAATCTTAGCCAATTTTTGATATTTAATTTCCAAAATCTCCCCGGCTTCATCCCAACTCTTTCCTTGATTCATAATGAGATTACGGTCACTGCGCAAGAAAAAATTATGCGCCGTGGCGTCTTTTTTACTGTGGAGCAAAATGCAGTAAGCCGCATCGCCGTCCCGCCCGGCGCGCCCAGCTTCTTGATAATAACCCTCCAAACTCCCCGGCATCCCCGAGTGGATGACGAACCTCACATCCGCCTTGTCCACACCCATACCAAATGCCACCGTAGCTACAATCACTTTAAAACGATTCTCCATAAAGTCTTCCTGAATCTTAGTTCTTCTAACTCCCGGCAAACCGGCGTGATAGGCAACGGCAGAAAAACCACTTTCACTCAAAAAACCAGCCAGAAATTCCGCTTCTTTGCGCGAAAGTGTGTAGACAATCCCTGAGCCATCAATGGACCGAATGATGCGTAAAATTTCCAAATATCTAGCCTTAGGTTTCAAATCTTTTTGCACAAAAAATTTCAAATTTGGTCGATCAAATCCGCGGATAAAAACCGCGGGGTTCGCCAAGCCTAATCTTTCGATGATGTCACTTTTCACTTCTGGTGTAGCGGTCGCAGTAAAAGCGGCCACAATCGGACGATGTTTTAATTTGTCCAGATGATATTTAATATTCAAATATTCCGGCCGGAAATCATGCCCCCACTGCGAAACACAATGTGCCTCGTCCACTGCCAAAAAACTCACCGGAAGCTCCGCAAAAAGACGGGAAAACGCTTGATTGGCCAAGCGCTCCGGCGCGACATAGAGAATTTTAATGCTTCCTTTTTTGATTTGGGAAATTATTCTTTCGGCTTCATGCGCTTCAAGCGTGCTGTTGAGAGCTGCCGCCGGAATGCCACGCGCCCTTAAGGCGTCCACCTGATCTTTCATAAGAGCAATTAGAGGTGAAATGACAACAGTGAGGCCAGGCAGTGTCACAGCCGGCAGTTGATAGCAAAGTGACTTTCCTCCGCCGGTGGGCATCAAAGCCACGGTGTCACGCCCCGAAACAATCGCCTCAACAATTTCACGCTGACCCGGACGAAATTCCCGAAAACTGAAATATTTTTGCAAATTTTTTTCTAGCATGTTTTAAATCACAAGCGGACAGCTCTCAAAAGAAAACTGTCCGCTAATCTAAATCTTATTGAAAATATTCTTTCATCCCTAGTAAAGTGTTCCCAAAATCGGCGAATTGATCTTTGAAAAGCAGGATGCGGTTAATCACCTTTTTGTTTTCTTTGTCCATATACGACTCGGCGATACTCAGGTAATTATCGCCTTTGGAAGTTTTTTTGACATCGAAAAAGTAAGTCTTCTTCCCTGCTCGAAGCATTTGGGAGTGCACTTTTTCTTGCACGTTTTGTTGTATGACCATTTTTGTTTGATGCGTCCGCCACCTATACAATTCCTCACGCACTCTCCTAGAGTGACATTCGCAAGTTAATTATTAGCGCGACGGGAAACCGGTTTTCCTCGCAGTGATATTCTACCATCCACACGCTATCACTGTCAACTACCCTCCTGTGGATAACTCCTCAAAAAATTAGTTAGTCGGATTTTTAGGTGCTCGACAAGCGCTGATCAGGCAAATGTTTTTAAAAGTAAAAGTCTTTCCACCTTCACCTTCTTTAGTGTTTTCGGTGACGCCAAAAGAATAGGTTTTCCCCACTTCCACGCCCAATTTTTCAAAATCCACCTGCGCTCGACTCGGCTGACCGTCTTTTTTAGTTTGAAAGAAGGAATAGGAATTGCCCCCGGCTTTAATGGCCACTCGGCCGTTTTCCGCTTTAAGGTCTTCCACTGTCAGATCCATAAAATTGATGTCGCTCATATTTTTTTGTTCTTATTAATTTTTAAACCTTTTCCATTTTAGCACAGACGAAGAAATTTTAGAAATATGGAAAAATAAAACGGCAACTATGAGTTGTGTTGTGACACATTTCTCACAGTTGCCGTCTAAGCTTATGCGTTCAATTTCCACCTGGCCTCTCGAGTTTGCTGTTCCTCAAGCTGACGCTGAAGGCTTGCAATCGCCCTATGAGCATCCTCCTGATAGTCAAAGTTCTTCTCTTTGAAAAGTTCAATAGCCTCTATCAGGCTGGAGATATATTGCGAAGGACAATCCCCGCCGTCTCGAAAAAATTTCAACTCATAGAAAGCCTCTTTGATAAATAACCGCCCTTTATGGCCTATCATCTCGATGGCCCTTTCTATGAGCGATTGCCGTGAGATTATCGCCGTTTCATCCGGCAAAAGAACTGCGCAAATATTTTTTAGTAGCGCATCGAGATTAATCCACACCCTGTGATCAGCGAATAACTTTTTTACCATTTGATTGATAAAAAATTTTATCGCCGCGCGCTCCTCATCACCGGTTGATATGAATTTTTGGCGATATTTAGTATATGCGCCAAGATTGTAGAGCAAGCCGTATTCTGCTTTTTCAATTGCCATCGAAAATCCCTCGTTTTCCCCGGATATCACAAAGGAATAGAAACACTTTTTCACCGCAGTATATGAGAAGACTGCATAGACAATATTCCTTCTACCTGGCTCCGTCTCATCATAGAAGAAAGAACACCCATATTTTTCATCCCCCACTATCACTTCCTCTGAAAAAATGCATGGCATTTTTTCAATGTCAAAAAAACAATTAAGTCCTATGCCTTTCATAACGGCCTCCTTTTCCCTTTATGGGGATTGTTTTTATAAACCTACAAAGCTGATTCAATTGGTAAAGATCGAAATTAGATAATAACATTAAACGAGGGCAAAAGTCAATGTGAAAAAATAAAAAACGGAGCATAATTTGTCTATGCTCCGCACAACTTTTCCCCTCCTATTTCAGGTATTTTACCAAATGCTTGATACTTAAAAAATCTTTTTTACCTTCAATTCCAACTAAAGTGATTGCTAAGCCATCCTCGGACAAATTTAGAGAAAAATTGGGTAAAGCTCTTGCTAAAAACCCCACTAGAAATCCTCTTCTCAATCCAACTTGGACTCCCATCATCTCGGCGACTCCTTGATCAAAGGATTCACAAAGATTCGTCAAATCCTCTCTAACGATGCCCAGGATGACCTTCTCTTTTTGGGATTTCTCATATTTCTGGGATTTTATTTCATTAAGTAGCTTCTCTTCCTCTGGACTGATTAGAACAGAAGGAGAAATATTTTCTTCTTTTTTCAGCGTGGCTGTTTTCTTGACGAACCTCAACTCAACAATCTTTTTATGCTCATTAGGTTTAGGTTTGTGAGCATTAGTAGTCGACTCCAGGGCGATATTCTCAGAAGGAGTATTGAGAGTATCCATAACTTTAGGATTTTCAGTAGTTTCATTGAAATCCTTAGTTTTGGCGACTTCCTCGGCTTTGCTGGGTGTTAAAAACCCCAGCCCGATTTTTTCAAAAAAATCATTCCTTGGGAAACCACAGGCTTTTGCTAAGTTTTCCACATGCGAAATATGCAGACGAAGCCTACCGTCAGCTAAGCGAGAAAAAACACTCTGACAAAAACCCATCGCGATGCATATCTTTACCTTGCCCATTGCGGTTATACTCAAAGCGCTGCATAAAACATCTTCTGCTATTTCTTTCGGCACTAACTCATTCAGGATGTCACGCTTAAACCTTCCGGGAATTTTTTCTAGATCTAATTCCTCAACACTGGGACTCGGTTGATCAAGGACTTTTCCAATTATTTCATCAGGACTTTTGCCTTCCTTCTTCTCATTAGAGACCAAAAATCCTAATCCGATTCTTTTGAAAAAATCTTCTCTTGAATGCCAATACATATCTGCCAAATAATTAACTTGGGAGATATGTAAGCGGATTTTTCCCTCCCTTATAAGAGCGAGTTTTTCAGAGTTAAGCATTAGAATGATAATTAATTCCTCATCAATTATCTTCGTTATTTTTCCTATTGCTTCTAGTGCATCATTGGTCATTTCCTTTGGAACCAGGTCTCTTTCTGAATATCGACCACTTTTTATTTTTGGCGGTCCCTTTAGGGGAATAGAGATTTTTTCAGAAAAGGCCTGCGCCTCTCTTTGGTGTCTGGCTAAGAACTCTGCTCCACCCTCTTTTTTTAAGGCCATGCTTAACCACTCGTCTGGAACGATACCATATTTAGTAAAATCAATCTGCTCCTTTTTACCAACTGCCCTGTCAAATACAATCCCAGTTGGCATATCTAAAAGCCTTTGAAAACCGGATACAAATCCCGGACGTCTTTCCTCTGGAATAACTATTTCCCGATTAACATCAATATCTATCCCTTTTACCATATTCATAATCCCCTCCTCGTATTTTTTCCTAAATAATTTTTAGGCTTTCTTATAAGAAGAATAACCTTCTATTTGTTAAATGACTACTTCTATATATACAGTATTTTCGGGAAAATGTAAACCCCACCTCACAAAAATAGAAAAGATGTCTAGTTTATTATGTATCGCGAAAAAACGGGTGGATTTTGGTGGCACATTTTGGGTGGGTAAGAATAAAAATTAGAGGACTCTATAGAGTCCTCTATTTTTTTAGCTTAACATTTTTTTCCATTCTTATCCTAAATCTACAGAGATCTCTCTGTAGTTTCAACACCTATTTATCTCCAAGCTTTTTTATTTTCTTCGGTAGCCTTTTATCCTCAGATTTTAATTTTCTTTCCAATTTCTTAACATCCTCTTCGGGCGGTAAGTCTTCGGGAATAATCCCGCCTTTGTTTGCACCGCGAAATATGTCATCGCAAACGCAATTTCGTCTTTTCTCGGATCACCATTTTGAGCGATGAGATAGCTTGCATAGCGCGTAAGTATAAAGTCGGATATTTTCTTAGTAGCTCCTTTTGGCATCGGTATCGTTTTCGTGACGTCACGAAAATGGTCAGATAATTTTTGTTTAGCATTTTCGCAAGCAATCTTCGCCCTATTAACAGCATTCTCAAAATTTTCCCACCTCTCATAGCCTAAAAGATTTTGTAATTCCCTGGCATACCAAAACTCGACGCCTTTTTCCTCATGCGCAAACTCTTCAAAATTTTTGTGCAATTTTATTATCGTTGTTTTTGAAAGTTTTATCTTTTGCGCCAATCTCCCCTATTTCCCCTTATTCTAGCACCTCTTCCTCCCAAAAAATCTAGAAATTCAATTTGGAGAAATATACATCGCTGAAATATGTATAATATTATGTAGCGATATATAATTCTTGCTTTTGTGCGAGAGTTGACGCAAGGAAAAAAGTCTGCTACAATCCATGCATAACTAGACATCCGGGACAAATCCCAGAGGGAAAGCCAGTGATGGCTACCGGATTTTCTGACCGAGGCGAAAGCTTCGGTTTTTTCGTTTTATTGCATAATGATAATAATCTTTTTTTCGAGAGTTTTGTAATATTTGGAAAATCTTTTATCATTCTTTTTATCGAAATATGAACGGCAGAGTCCGGCAATCATATCGGCCAATCTTACACACGCAATCTGATCATCGTTAACAGTCCTGACTTTCCTTACAGAAACTCCCTTGTCGCGCAGGACTTTTTTAATTTTAAGACCATACCACTTGGGTTTTTTACCATCGATAAAAATATTGGAGATGTTTCGTTCAATCGCCATATGAGAAAGAACTCTTTCTAGTTCTTTAGACGGATTAACAGGATTTTTAATAATAGCAATCTTCACTTTGAAATCCAATTTCAAAACCTCCTTTATGAATTTCTCCTTAAATTTCCAAGCAACCTCCGACCAATGAAATTTTTTAATCTTTAAACTCCTTTCGATTTCAGAGATCTTTTTTTCGACTAAATTAAATTCTTCAATCTCAACATACACCAGGGCAAAAGAAGAATGATCAACTTTTTTATGAATACCGGATTCATCAATAAAAATGTTCATCTTTTTGTTTTTATGAATTATGATGATATTATATCATCATAGCAAAAAGATGCAAGTCCCCTACTGACAATCAGCGCGACGCGCGAGACAAAAAAACAACCCTCCGAAATGAAAAGTTGTTTTTGAAAGTTTTATTTTCTCCTCCAATCCCTAATCTCCAAAACTCCTCTCCCTTTGTCTTCAATCACCAGTTTCTGATGCTCACGCCATCCATACTTCTCTATCGCGTCTTTCGGCACGGTGATGACGTAGCTGTAGGCGCTGGTTTTTTTTAGCTTGTGAACGACTTGTTTTTTCTCCATGAGATTTTTATTTAATATTTATTTTATTTAGAGGACTCTATAGAGTCCTCTATGGGGGCCTCTATTTTTTATTCTATCCAGATTATTAGACAAAAGACTAACTCTCCGCCAAGGCGGAGAGTCATTATTAAGATTTGTCTTTCTCATTCAGTGGGAACACCCAATGGAGAATCGGGCGTGACCACAGGTTCAGCCGGCGCGTCAGAAGACACTATGTCTTTCTCGGCGCTCACTTCCGCCGACACCTCATCTTTGTTTTCTTCTTCCTCTCCAAGCTGACTCGCATCAGAAGAAATTCCACTGTCTGTTTTTTCATCAATCTGGCTCACAAGACTTTCCACATCGTCTGCATTTTTCCAAATATCCATAGATTCTAGAAATTTTATAGAACATTTCTTTTCATCCCCTTCTCCAAAACAGACTTCCGTATAATATTTCTTAAACTCTTTTTTCTCTTCATCTTTAGTGTTTTTTTCGCCGGGAGTCGGGACTGGCTGGGTCCAATCTCCTGTGCCGTCTTTTTCACGAGCGAAAGATCTTCCCGGTGAGGCGTCTGAATATTCATACCAATCTAACAAATCATTCTCTCCGTCCGAAAGTTCCAGAGTGTCTTTGTCTTCGTTTAAATCGCAACCAATCAGATAGACCAACAAAAATCCGTGTGGACCAATTTTGGTTTCATGCTTATTCGTATTGTCTTTACTGATTTTAAAGCTATTGCCCTTAGAAGAAGAATGTTTAATTTTCCAATCCTTTACATCAACTTCTTCCTCTCCATTGTTATACAATTCCACCCATTTATTCCCATTACCTTCCGGACACATATCTTTTTTCCAACATTGCGCCGGATTCGGCATAAATTCATTAAGCACCACTCTCCAAGTAATCGCAAACTTTTCACTTTCCCTTTGACCTTGCAAATTATGCGAATCGGTCGCTTCAATTCTCACATGACAATCATTGGAAATTTCCGCCGGCACTGTCCAATCGTAGTGTCCCGGATCATTGGAAAATTCTTCAATCTTTTTATATTCTCCCGCCCCACACGCATATTCCAATTTCAAATCTGTTACTTTAGCCTCCGGATCACTCAATTTAATTTTCCAGCTCAATTTTTTTTCCTCTCCCACTTGCCACGCATTGTCCCCATCAAAATCCTCAAAAGAAATGCTCGGCGTCACCCACCAGCCTGCCGAAAAACCAGTGTTGCCCAATCCGGACGTGGCCGAAAAAAAAGAATCCGTTTCCGGCACACGGCCAACATTCAAAGCAACAGCGATGAAAAGTGACATGGCGATGATTTTTAGGACAGATTTTTTCATTTTTCTTTATTATTCTATTGATTCATTCTCCTTTTTCTTTCTACGTTCTTCCACTTTCTTTCTGATTTCTTCCTTAATCTTATTCAGTTCGTCGTAAATTATAATCACAGACGGCACGATGATAAGGAGGATGAGTCCGGGAGTGGTTTTAGCATATCCCACCGGATAACCGAGAAAAGGGATGGCCACCAATTCTCGCCCGATGATTTTATCCCTGGAAAAATTGGCATTATCCTGAGCATTATTGGCGTCTCCTTTGGTGTCAAAAAATGTTTGGCCATCTTTTTCCTCTTTTTTAACGATGCGATGAGTGATGGTCACCTTTGGATCAATGGTCGTGCGCGTCACCACGTCTCCGATGCCATAGTCGCCAAAAGGTTTCACAAAAATGAGGCTCCCGGTGTGAATGGTCGGCTCCATGGAACCAGACTGCACCACAAAAAGTTTATAATTTCCGGGGAAAGGCATAAAGGAGAAAATAACAAAAACGCCGAGAATAACCAAGAGTCCTAGAAGAGTATTGATTATGATTTTGAAAATTTTTGAAAACATAAATTTTATCTATTATTGAAATAATTTTCTCTATCGATTGCACCCCGTGAGATGCAATCTAAAAGGAAACTAAATTTGATCAAGACCAAAAATAGTGTCAACAACTACATTAGATCCCATAATATCATTTCCTGCTTCAGTAGGTACTGACCACTCAATTTTAACACTAGCCAATTTACCTGGGGCGCTACTATTCTCTGTATCTCCGCTCAGTTGACCAAGATCATGAGTACTATTATTCCAAGCTGTCAGAGGGCCACTAGCGATAGCTGTATTAAAAGTTCCGTCATGATTAGAATCGAAAGACACAGTCAAATTCATATTGTGATAAAGAGGAGTGTCTTCACGCACATGAAACTTAATCGTTGCGTTAGCAGCAACATTTCCAACATTCTTAATGTCTAAAACCTGCTCGCCAAAGCTACCTGGTCTAGCGTTCAGGTTGCCTCCGAAAGGATTTCCAAATCCATTAGTTTCGGCAAGATTAATAGTATTAACCCAGTCATATCCGGTTGGAGATGCGTTTTGATCTATCATTAGTGCCATACTATCTGTATTAGAGAATGTACTGCCCAGAACAGAACCATCCTTGTGATAAGCTGCATAAGTTGCTCCACCAGCTATGGCGGCAATAGCAACTATAAACATTAAGCTTTTTAATATTTTCATAATTTGTTTTTTATTTATTTAGATTAATTATTTACCCAGTTAAATTCCGTACTCGGATTATTTAACTATGGGTTTTTGAACATTTGAGGCTGTTCAAACCTTCGATCTTTAATTTTTTGGCAAGAAAAATTTCCTTGCTCTACTTGTAACGTACCATGGTACGTTACAAAAAGAGATTGGATTATCTGATTTGACTAGCCACAAATGACAAGTCAAAAGTTGCAGTTGTTCCTTGATATCCATTGCCCATATCTGTCGGCACAGTGTAATCGATAATAATCAAATCATTTTCTCCGGCAGGAATAGTAAAATTCGTAACTCCCTGATTATATTGCATCGCGCCACTGCTCATTATGTCTACCGGACCAGAAATTAAATAATTGTTGATTGCCTTACCACCGGTATTCCAATCGGGAGTAAAGTAAGCATTAGAAGAACCATTACTGTAGCCAATAATAGAAGTTTTGATCTGACCAAGCAAATTACTGTCATTTTTAGTAACGTTAGTAGCTTGAACAGTCAAAGACCCGATGTCTAAAGTACCAGAATTATGCAGAGTAATCCACTGTCTCATTGTATCTCCAGGCTTGAGGTTCTTAAAGACAACGGGAACTTCAGTCCTTACTCCAACGCCACCACGAATATAATATGTCTCATCACCCGTAGCTTCAACGTTAAGTGTTCCAGTTGAAAAAGTTTCTCCAGAAATAGTCGCCGTGTCACTAAAATATGCGCGAGTCGCTCCAGTAGCAATCGCACCGACGGCACAAACTACTATTAAGCTTTTAATTATATTTTTCATAATTATATTTTGATTAATTTATTTTTTGATTTATTAATTAAACACCCTGCCTAATAATCGACCTGGTTATTAGTTTTTTTGAACAAACAAAAAAGCCAGCCGTTTTTTACTATGCCAAAAAGCATAACAAAAGCCGGTTGGCTTTCTAACTCGTAAATATTCTTTTTCACCCTGAAAGAATAAGTCGGTCATCTCCATTTCTCGCAAAACAGCCCTCCTCTGCTTGCTTCTATATTTAATTTACTTTATTTAAGTATAACCTTTTGAGCGAGCAATGCAAATCAGCTTTATCCACAGCTTATTAGCAAAATCCCCCCTCCCAAAAAACCCGACAGTAAAATTTAGAGGACTCTATTTATCCTGTTGAATTGGATTTTTATTCAACAGGATGGAGTCCTCTAAAATAAAAAAACGTGAAGGTTGACAGCTGTCATCCCTCACGTCAAGTACATACTTTTCTCATAAGCGCAACTTTTTTCCCCATATATTGAATCTTCGTCTCAAGCCTAGGCAATGGTTGCAGGCCCTTGTTGAAACCAATTCTTTGGCGCAACATTTTTTATAAAAACAATCGCCACAAAAAACGGTGACACCATCAAAACCTAAGCAGAAAATCATTTTACACCGCGGGCAGAAGGATTTCTCATTGACGTGCTTAAGAGAAGGACTCATAAACTTCATACTTTCCGCTAGTCTCCGAGCCATAAAATTCAAATCGGATACCAGTTTAACTGTCCCTCCCTTCTTGAATTTACTAGTTTTATCTTTCTCCATTGCCATAGCCTCTCCTTTTAGTTTAACAGCTAAAAGACTGCTTTTTTATGCTTCGAGCCATCTTTTAAAAGATTCTACGATGAGATTAATTTAAATTTGGGCGTCTAAATTACCTCCTCCCCTTAAATTTTAGTCCAAAGACCCGATAAAAAATTTCATTCTATTGTTAAAGCAACTACCTTATATATAGCGCATAAAAATGGCTTTGTAAACCTGGTGGGTTTCCACACAAAAATAGAGGACTCTATAGAGTCCTCTAAATTACACCTTCCGAAACACCCCTTGCATTAACGCCGATCGTTCCGACATCAATCCCCTCAATCATCTCTTCTATTTTTTGATCTTCGACCACTTCTGAATAGTGGATACTTTGCGATTCTCCAATTTTTTCTTGCTTGGCTACTGCCCAGTTAGCCAGTATTGATTTTTGGCTTATGGATTTACGCACTTCTTTTTGTTTAATAAGCTTCGTTATTTCTAATAGATTTATCTTGAAATTTTTGAGAATCTGAAACAAATCATAGAAATCTCGATACCTCGCTCTATCATTGGCGGCTCTGATTTTTTCAGCCACTATTTCCCGGACATCCATAACATTCACCTTGGTATCAACTTTCCAAATGTTGTTGTATGTCATTTCCTGAGTCGGTAAGATAACATTCTGGATAAAATCAATTTCCAGCTTCAGAGAATTTGGCTGTCCAAGCGGCCCATCATATTTCAATCGCTCCAATTTAATGGTCGCACCGGAAACATATTCTTTTTTGATTTCCAAAAAAGAATAAGGCTCGAATATCTTTTTCACATCTTCTAACTTTATTTTTGGATCTAGCGAAGTAAAATCCAAATCTTCAGAAAAGCGCATCTGATCGAGATAGCAGTGATGGATGGCCGTTCCACCCTTAAAAACCAGCCTGTCTCGAAGCGGAGAATCGTAAACAATTTTGGAAACAATTGCCAGAAAATAGTCCTTCTCGGCGATGGCCAGAGGATATTTTAAATTTTTTCTGTTTATAACTTCCAACTCCCTCTTAGAAAGTGAAACTAAATTCATTTTTTTAATTCAAAATGATTATGATAGTAGAGTCGCCACTTGGCATTAAACTTTTTACTGTCGTTGGTCATATAACTGCTCCGACCGGCACTTCTCTTCACCAACTCGTACAAATAATCGGAATTGACCCCGATTTTATCCAGGAGAAATCCCACAATTCTTTGCACCGTCACTGATTGGTCCCGGCTGAATTCATTCAGCTTGTCCCAATCGAAATTGTTTTTATATTCTCCTAGTTTTTCCAACACCAAATCCACGGAATGTGTCGTTCTTCTAAAAGCGAGCATATCCAAAACGGTCTTTTCCAAAGTGGCAATTTTCACTGACCTATTTTCTATCTGCACTTCCTCCCAGCCATAATAATTTCTTTCACTCGCTTTGATGAAATCATAGGATATGCCTTGAATCTCTTTTTTCTTCCGTTGCTTCATATTAAGAGAAGTGACTGTTTTGATATACTGATCGAATATTTTGTGATATTGCAACGCCGACTCGAAAGACACATAAGAATCGGCAACTAGAATTTGAGCGATAATAATTTCAGAAATATTAGCCACGCCCCTGGATTCAAGCGTAGTAATGTAGTACGTTCCCCTTTTAATCCTGACTAGCCAGCCATTTTCTGACAATTTAGCCACTAGATTTCTGGCTTCCTGCCGGCTCATTTTAGCCTTTAGTTGAGTAAAAATCTGCTCAAAATCAACAATTACCCCATATTCAGCTATCAGGTTTTCCACTAAATGTAGCTCTTTTTCAGACAATATTGTCTTTTTTGTAATCATATAATAATATACTTAGTGTTATTATCTATATACATATTAGACAATATACCCTTTTTTGTCAAGTCTTGTCTTTTTGCTATGTATAGCGCATAAAAAAGCCTTTGTAAATATAGAGGACTCTATAGAGTCCTCTATGGAGTCCTCTAAAATTATTTAGCTCGATTAAAACGAAGGGTGAAATAACTGGTGGTTCTGGAGGGTTTCTCTCGGGAGAAATCGAAGGAGTTGCCGTTCCAAACAATTTCACTCGCCAAGTTTTTCTTTTGAGCATAAAGCAGGCTTGTGGCTAAAGCCGTTGGACAATCAACATTATTATTATCCAAGCGGGCTATTCTTTCGATATTTTTATCCTCAATTAACTGTTTCGTCTCGGCGTCTTTTTGATCAGAAATTTCTTTGGTCAAGTAGTGAGAGAAATCGGTCGAAAAAATCACTAAACTATCCTCTCCGGTGTTATCAGAAAGCCATTGACTGAGTTTTTGCGCTTCCTCGATGCCGGCGTGGGAAGTGATGATGATGGGAACTATCTTGGCTTGCGGAAAATAGTGCGCCACAAAAGGCACAATAGTGCCGATGGAATGTTCATTTTCAAAAGCGGTAACATTGGGCGTTAAGTGAAAATCGGCCACGACCTGATCAACCAGACCCCGATTCACTCGCACTAGTCCAAAAGGCGTTTGCCAAACGGCCTTGGCCGTAGCCAGTGTGTCACTACTGATATTTTCATGATTAGGCCCGATGATAAAAACATTTTTAACCGTCCTCCCACTGGCCGAACCGATAATGTCCGCGATTTTTTCAGCGACTAAAAAATGATGGGGGGTTATGACCGCGAAAGTGTCTTGGCGTGGTGTGACTTTCACCTTTGCTATCGTCTCAAGGAGTGTCCGAGTGTCATAGAAAGAATCTTTTTGTGTGATAATGGGCAAATCATTTTTTTCTGCCACGGTGGTTTCACCCAAAAGAAAAGTGGGATTCTCCCTAGATTTTTGATAACTCCAAAACGCCACCAGAGAGAGACTCACAATAAGGAGTCCTGCGATAAATTTTATTTTCATTCTCATGTTCATTTTTATTCTTGGCTAATGGTTATAGTTTGATCAGAAGAATAATTGATATAGTCAGGGTTGACGGAAGACTGAATGATGGCGTTTTCAGCCCGGTACGTGCCCAGAGTTTTCACGCGAGCGTAGTAGCGGATAAAATCTCCACCGCAATAGTTCCTGTCCCAATAACGATCAATTCTATATTTAACCATCTGACCGTCCGTGTCATACGGGTACCAAGTGTGACAATCAGTCTTACCGCTGGGGTCATAGGTTCTAGTGACTGGCGCTAGACCACTTGGCAAGATGTCCGTGATTTGATAGTCCCCTAAAATGGCGTTGGTATAGAAATTCGGGTAGAGTCGCACTTCGACCATATCATTTTGCGAAAAATGATCGGTCACTTCGCCATTGACCAAATATTCTCGCTTAAGACTAATGTCCTTATCTTTTTCGACAGTCGCCGGATCAAGTGGCAGGGTGTAACGAGTAGAAATCCCTACGTCGCCGGTGACAGCGGTAAATTTGACCTTATCGGCCATTTCTGAGGGCAATTGGAAGGAGTAGGAAGAGTCGGTCAATTTAATTTCCTTTTTTTGACCATCCAGTTCATAACTCACTCCGGCCGGACTCGGTTTGACTTGGGTCAAGCGACGGCTCAAAAAATTAAGTTTTTCCAGATTGAATAAATTTTCGCTATTTTTATATTTCCCATACAAAAGTTGATTGCTCACCACATAATCAAATAGTCCGTCCGCTTCCGGTGTTTCCAGACACGCCGACAAAACGGAAGCCAAGGCAGTCGCTTCAAAAACTTGATCCAAGTCTTCACTGGCACGGATGAGCATCTGAGGAGCTTTCTTTTGCCCGTATTGCCCGAGCACTTCATAATATATCTGCCGAGCGCGGGTTTCGTCGCCTAGGTCAAAAAGAGCTTGTGCCAATTGCAGTTTTCCTTTGGCATCAATGCCGTCATAATTGAGCCAAGAATATATGCGGGGCAAAACCGGTTGTCTAAGTTCTGCCAAACCGAAAAGGGCGGGGCTGATTTCTTCCGGAGTGCTGTTTTTATGTTCTAGAATTTTGAAAAAATATTGAGCCAGGGACTCTTGATCAAAACCCTTAGCACCGGAAGAAGCCACTCTAGCGGAAAGATCCAAATCGTCACTGCTATAAGGCAAAAGGGAAATCCCTCCGGTGGTCAGCTGATAATCGCTTGGGCGAAAATTAGGAGCGAAAGTTTCTTCTTGATAATAGCTCCCGAGCAAATTGCGCGCTTCTTTGGAAACATATTTTTGATCAATCCGATCGCCATAAGACCAACTCAACTCTTGTAAGGGTTGATAGAGTTTATTTGCCCCTAAGTCACTCAAAACCACAGCGAGTGGCAATTTATTCAAAGCTTCCACTTTTGTTTCCAGACTGAGCTTCTCCGTTTTAGCCGATTGCGCTTCCATACGTGAAGAGACAACTTCAAGTGGCAACTTAATGGCGTCTTTTCCCTTGGCCGATTCCAAGCTGTAATTTATTTCATGCCTCCCCAGTTTCAAATCCGGCAGGGGGAAATAGGCGCCCGCGAAAGCTTGAGCGAAGAGTTGGGCGGATTTTTCCAAACTTAAAGTAGGCGCCGACACCGTGAACGCCACTTTGTCCTTTGAATTAAGGGCTGTTCCGTAGGCGCGCAGTCTTGCCACCGGTTTATCCGCCAGCAAATATTGGTTTCCGATGGTCACGTCAGCAAACACCGGTAAAGAAACCGGCAATTTGGTGGTGCTCACTCCGGCTTCCATTTCTCGGCTGATAGCTTGAGAAGTAATCCGCCAAGAAGTCAGGTTGTCAGGCAGTTTAAAAGTAACCTTAGCTTCTCCCTGGGAATTTGTTCTGACTACTTTGAATAAAGCTGCGTCGGTGAAAAATTCTCGTGGTCCGCCACCTTTCTCTTCGTTGTGAACATAAAAACCGCCGGCAAAAAAAGTGTGTTGGGGATCGATTCTCAAATTATAAACCGGAATTATTTCGTGGTCATAGGTGATGGAATTAATTTTCACTTTCTCTCCTTTAAGATTAAGTAGCCAATCTCCTTCTTTCAAAAGACCGGCGTCGGTAAAGCGTCCATTGGAAAACATCTGATGCTCCGGAGTGACTTTTAAATTATGATTTATAATCAGATACTCGGCCACAACGTGACGCCAAGTGTCGGTCACTTCTCCTTGCACGATTGCTTTTTCCAGCGGATCGCTCAGCGTCAAAACCTTGTCGCCCTTTTGCACTTTTTCAATCGGCTTTTCACTGCCATCTGCCATACTAATCAGCGTACCGGCTGCAAAACATCCGCCTTTTTCGGCGCCCATACTTGCGAGCATAGAATTGTAGTGAGTTTTCCCCGCAAGCAAAATTCCTGAACCGACACTGGCATAAAGAGTGTCGAGTGGAGTGGCCTTGTCATCTGCCACGGCGTAATAGGCTTCGTCCACCAAATTAAGATTGACTTCCGCTTCCACCGGGGTATCTTTTTTGTTTTTAAGTTTGACGGATAAGGTAACATCCTCTCCGGGTCGGTAACTTTTTTTGTCCGGAGTCACATTAAGATTAAGTTCGCTGTCACTATAGCGATACCTTGCTTGTTCTCCTGAATAGCTGTCAGCCACTGCGTCATAAGTCACGCCGTTAAAATAGACAGCGGAGAGATTGACGTCCGGAATGTCTTCTCGCGAAAATTGAAAACTATATTCCGGTTTATCGGAAAGTGTATAATTGCGCAATCCATTTTGCAACTGCATAAATAAATAGCGTCCCTTAACCTCCGGCATAGCTTCATCATTTTTTTTGAAAATAGCTTTCACTTCGTCACCTAGGGAGAAATCGGTGTCGGAAAGTTCCAAGCGGTAATAGCGATAATCCCAATTGGAATACTGGCTGACAAATTTTCCGTTGTAGTAGTATAGATATTGACTGTAGTTATCATAATGACCCTCGCGATCATAAACGCGATATTTAATCTGGTAGGAAGTTTCCGGCACCACCGCTTGCGAGAAAACATAACGGCCGTTCTTATCAGTACTATTAGAGAAATTACCCACTTCTTCTTCGACTTTTGCATAATTATAAGTCTTATAAGTTTTTTTATTGATGAAATCATACTGGGTTCCGGTTTCATTCTTTTCATAGGTCGTCCTAATGATTTTACCCTCCACTTTCACGCCATTCGCTGGTGCGTCTCCTATATTTTGATTATAGTAGTTCCCATCTTGCGCCAATTTTTCCAAATCGATAAATCTCACTTGCATCTTTATTTGAGCTTCTCCAGCTTTAGGATAGGTGACCTCGGACCTGGCATAAGTACGCGCACCATAAGCTCGCAGATCCATTTCGGCGGTTATCTCAGAAAGTTCACTGTTTTCCGGCACGACATTTAAGTTTTGATAACTGGGCCAACAGCTATAGTCTTTGGTGCAATCCGTATATTCCTTAGAATAAGTCAGCTGAGCCTCCCCGTCTTCATTCGTGGTTACTTTTTGATCTCCTTCCGGCGTTTTGAGAATTAATTTCAAATTAGGCACCGGTGTCCCTTCGAAAAAATTCGCCTTGAGTTTTAGGTTCACTGTGTCCCCCGCGAAAAAAACTTTTTTGTCAGGCGTCAAACTCAAATCGAAAGCTGGCTTAGTGTAGGCTTTGATACTCAAATATTTACGTTGAATAAGTTTATCCCCCACCTTTATCTCTAAGGTATAATAATCCGGCCGAAGATCGGCAATCTTAATTTCACCTTCAAAAGTATCAAACTGCGACAAAGAAATTTCCTGTTCGGTGATGCTGACCGGGTGGTAATAATAATCCACGTAGCCTTCCTTATACAGCGTGACCGTCACCTTGTCTTTCACTTTGTCTCCGGTACGCGCTTTGACCAGCCCCCAATATTTAATCGTATCGGTGGTTTGATAGCGTGGCCTGTCGGTATAGAAATAGCGCCAATAATCATCCGCGGCTTCCGGCTTGTTCCACCAAGTACTGCGCAAAACTTGCGAGGCGGGAGTGATGACGACACTGTCCCCCTTGGAAATTTTGAAATAGAAATTTTCTTTCTGGGTGTTTTCTTCTTGCGCGTAGGCTAAAATTTCTGAGGGAGTGGAAAATTTAGCCACACCTTCCTCGCTAGTTGCAAATCGTTTGTCAGTCCCAACCAGTTCCACCTCAGCTCCGGCTATGGCCTTTTTACTTTTGGCACTATTAGCCCAAACAAGCGTCTGGGTCTTGGTAATATTATAATAAGCTGTCAGGTCACTAACTTGAATCCAAACCTGAACCTTAGCATCTCCGTGGGAAAGCTCTGCCAAATAGAATCCTTCCGTCAAGGGAGTGGGCAACTCGATATATTTTTTATCAGCATTAGTCTTAATTGGAAGGTTAAGGGAGTTAAGCTTAGAAAGAGAAGTGGTGTCCAATTTAAATTGTTCTTTAGCAAAAGACCACCATGGCAGTTTATCTCTTTGGCTCAAAGCAGTCATATATTCCCGCCAAGAAGAAAAACGAAAAACAGCAACGTCAAGACTTTCAGCAAAAGTGCCAACGGAAACCTGAATGACTGGTGGCTGGTCGGCCGTCGTTTCTAAGGTCTGGTCATAAATGTTAAGCTGACTGGCTCTATCCATAGCATCTCTTACTTGCTCTGTTTCGAAACTAAAAGTATATTCTTCCGCCAAGGTTTCCCCTGATCCCACTAGAGGCATTCCTTTTTTAATCTTAACCGTATAGAGTGTTTTAAAAGCCAGCTTTTCTTGCGGAACAAAAACCAAGGTTCGTCCATGATGCTCAAATGAACCGGCGACTGAGGGAGACATCTCAAAATAGTTTTGCCAATCCTTGAAATTATCATAAGTAAAGGTTATTTCAACCCCACTATCCACCGGCACATAAGTTCCTTGTTCTCTGGGAATGCTGTTAAGCACCTTAAAATTATCTTTAACTTGATAGGCCCAAGAATACATCTGCCCGGAAGAAGCCAGATTGGCTAAACTTACCTTGAGAAGAGTACTGGGAGGCAGAATTTTCTCCGGCAGAATTTTCCAACTGGTGTCTGACAATTTTTGGAGCGCATAAGAAACATCCGGCTCCATTTTGAGGTGCTCTTTAACCGCGCCCTCCCCCAACGCTTCCTTACTCTCAAGAATGTAGGCGCTATCAGCCGAAACTCCCAGCGCGTCCTCTTTTTCTGCCTTCAATTTGAATTCGTCCTTACTCTCAGTTTCAAAGGCCATCTTTAAAAAACCGGAAAAAAAATCGTGGGGTGGTAATTTTTTTCCAGCTGAATTTTGCGTATTGCTCAATTTTTTGAGCAAGTCAGCTTTTTTGACATACAAAATGCTCCCCGTCAAAGCCAAAATTAAAATAAAGACGATCGTAGCCGTAATGATTTTTCCGTATTTTTTTTCTAAAATTATTTTCTTAAGTTTCTCAAATAGAAGGATAAATTTATTTTTTTGTGAGGTTGTGTCAGACTCTTCGGGAAATCTTTTTTGTAATTCCATTTAATTTTAGTTATTATTTTATTAAAATATATCATAAAACGCCTCATTTGACTATTTCTCCAATTTCTCTATAATTAACCTACAGTCTTTATGAAGCCTTGAGGCGGCTACCAACCGCGGAGCTTTATGTGGATTAACTCAAAAGAGCGCCCAAATAATTTTGGGAATTCGAGTGGAACCGTCCGAAGTTATCGGACCTCGAAATTCTAATCTTATTTTGGTGCTTTTTTAATTTTTAAAATAATATTATGTCAAAAAAAGAAACCCCTGAAAAAATTGAAATCATCCGCCACTCAGTGGCGCACGTTCTGGCCACCGCGGTTTTGGAAATGTTTCCGGAAGCCAAATTCGCGATCGGTCCCGCCATTGAAAACGGCTTCTACTATGATTTTGATCTGCCTCGCACTCTCATCCCGGAAGACTTGCCAATCCTTGAGGAAAAAATGAAAGCTATTATCAAAGCTAATCATAAATTCGAACGGGCGGAAATTTCGATCGAAGAAGCTCTGGTAGATTTCAAGAAAGTTAAACAAGATTACAAAATTGAGCTACTTGAAGGACTTAAAGAAGAGGGTGAAAAACAAGTTTCCGTCTATAAAACCGGAGCTTTTATAGATCTTTGTCGCGGACCGCATTTGGAATCTACCGGCGAAATTAGATTTGACGCCTTTAAGCTCACCAAGATTTCCGGGGCCTATTGGAGAGGTGACGAAAAAAACAAAATGTTGCAACGAATTTATGGCGTAGCTTTTGAAAGCAAAGCGGAACTGAAAGAATATCTCCGTGTAATGGCCGAGGCGGAAAAAAGAGATCACCGGAAATTGGGAAAAGAATTGGATTTATTTCATATCGATGAATTGGTCGGGCTAGGCCTCCCTCTTTGGCATCCGAAAGGAGCCATCTTGTGGCGCGTTATCGAGGACTTTTGGTACGCCGAGCATCTCAAAAACGACTACGAATTGGTCCGCACTCCGCATATCGGCAACCGCTCGCTATGGGAAACTTCCGGCCATTGGGGATTTTATAATGAAAGTATGTATCCTCCGATGGAAGTGGGACAAACTTTAAAAGACAGTCAGGAAGGACAAAAAACTAAAGACCCGGAACAATTTCTTCTAAAGCCCATGAATTGTCCTTTCCATATTGAAATATTCAAAGCCAATCCCCACTCTTACAGGGATCTGCCTTTACGTTGGGCGGAATGTGGCACAGTTTACCGTTTTGAAAAGAAAGGCGAACTCTCTGGTCTCACTCGTGTACGAGGGTTCACGCAAGATGACGCCCATATCATTTGTCGCGCCGATCAAGTGGAAGAAGAACTAAAAAAAGTAGTTGATTTCATTCTCTTCATTTATGCTTCTTTCGGTTTTAAAATTGAAGACGTGAATGTTTATCTTTCTGTTCGAGATCCCGAGGAGACTAAATACGCCGGAGATGAAAAAGGCTGGAAGTTCACTGAGGAAATTTTGGAGAAAGTGGCCACGGAGAAAAAATTAAATGTCACTAAAGACATCGGTGGAGCAGTTTTTTATGGACCAAAATTAGACTTTAAAGTGAAAGATGCCATCGGCCGCGAATGGCAATGCTCGACCTTGCAATTCGACTTTAACCTACCGGAAAGATTTGATATGACTTTTGCCAACGACCAAGGAGAAAAAGAAAGACCCTACATGCTTCACCGCGCTCTTTTCGGATCATTTGAAAGATTTATCGGCGTACTCATCGAACACTATGCCGGCGCTTTCCCAACTTGGCTCGCCCCTGTGCAGGTCATTATCCTTCCAATTTCTGAAGAAAAATTTGGAGCTTATGCCAAAGACGTCCAGAAAAAATTGTTAACTGCCGGCCTCCGCGTTTCAGTCGACAACTCCGCTGAATCCCTCGGCAAACGCATCCGCATCGCCAAAATGCAAAAAGTGCCGTATATTTTAGTAGTGGGAGAAAAAGAAATGACTGATAACTTGGTGGCAGTGAACCCCAGAGGGGAAGATTCTAAGCAGGAAGTGATGGGGGTTGAAGAGTTTTTAGAGAGAATTACGAATGAAATCAAGGAAAAGAAATAGTTTTAGTATTTTATATTATGCATTATAATTCAAGCCATGTGGAGTGCGACACTATAAATTCGAGCGAGTTTGCGTTAAGAATTTACTCATAGTTGGTCTTTTTAGAGGTAGCTAGTAAATTTAGCAAACGAGCGATGAATTTATTGGCGCACGTAACTGGATTGAGAGTTCTTTTTGTTACTTTTTCTTGCGGAAAGAAAAAGTAAGCGGTGTTCTTTTGCGGAAAAAGAAAAATAAGCCCGGTTCTTGCAAGAAATAAAGTCAATTATGAAATATTATATAAAAACCTTCGGTTGCCAAATGAACGTCTCCGATTCCGAAAGAATCGCCAGCTTTTTAGAAGCGCAAAATTTTCAACCGGCTAAAAAAATCACTCAAGCTGATTTAGTCATTTTTAACACTTGCGGAATCAGGAAGATGGCTGAGGACCGCGCCTATGGTCAAATTCACAATGTTTGGAAGAATAACAAAAAAGCAAAAATAATCCTGACCGGATGTCTGGCTAACCGCAAAGATATCCAAGAAAAATTAAAAAACAAAGTGGATTTATTTTGTGAAATTAAAGATTTCCCCTTTGTCATTGCGAGCGTAGTGAAGCAATCTAGTAATATTAAGATTGGCCTTGCTAAGAATGAGATTGCTTCGTCCACTACGCTCCCTCGCAATGACAACTACTTATGCATCCCGCCTAAATATTCCAATTCCTTCCAAGCCTACGTCCCCATTATGACCGGCTGTAACAATTTCTGCTCGTATTGCGTCGTCCCTTATGCTCGCGGAAGAGAAACTTCCAGGCCGGTCGAAGAAATTTTGACTGAAATCAAAGGCCTCATTAAAAACGGCGTAAAAGAAATCACCCTTCTGGGCCAAAACGTGAATAGCTATAAAGGTAAAGATCAAAAATCAAAAGAAACTAGTTTTTCACAATTGCTTAAAATGACAGATGCTATTCCTGGTGATTTCTGGATTAGGTTTATGTCTCCACATCCCAAGGACATGACGGACAATCTGATTGAAACCATCACTAGTTTGGAAAAAGTCTGCGAAGCGGTGCATCTCCCCTTGCAAGCCGGAGATGATACAGTTCTCGCTCGGATGAACCGCGCATATTCCCGCACGCACTATTTAGGCTTAGTTGAAAAAATCAAAAAAGGTTTCGAGAAAAACAAACCAGGGGCAATTTTCTCTTTGTCTTCTGATATCATTGTCGGCTTCCCCGGCGAAACCAAAGCGCAATTGGAAAAAACGGCGAGCGTTATGAGGAAATCGAAATTTGATATGGTATATTTTGGCCAATTTTCCCGGCGCCCTGGGACAGTCGCTTGGGAGATGAAAGATAATATCACAAAGGCTGAAAAAGTCGAGCGCGAAAAATATCTCAATGAAATTCTAGCTAAAACCGCCTTGGCGAATAATAAAAAATATCTCAAAAAAACTTTTCCGGTGCTTGTTACAAATGAAAAAAAAGGGAATTATTTCGGAACTACTCGGACGCTCAAAAATGTGAAAATAAAAACCAATGAAAAAAATCTCCTAGGAAAATTTGTTGACGTAAAAATAATAAATGTTACTGCTTGGCATTTGGAAGGAGAAATATATGCAAAACAATAAAATCATCGTCATCCTCGGCCCGACTGCTTCCGGAAAATCAGGCACGGCTATTAAACTGGCCAAAAAATTCAATGGCGAGATTATCTCGGCCGATTCACGGCAAATTTATCGCGGGATGGACATCGGCACTGGAAAAATCGAAAGCGATTTCCCTAGTGCAATTTCAAAATCCAAATTAAAAATTTCAAATAAAGATAAACCCTTCATATCTTCCGGCATCCCCCACTACGCCATTGACATTGTGAGTCCACGTACTGATTATAACGTGGCGACATTCAAAAAATACGCCGACAGAGTTATCACTGACATCTTGTCACGTGGCAAAGTGCCCATCATCGCCGGAGGCACCGGATTTTGGATAAAATCAATTGTTGATAATGTGACTTATCCGGAAGTCGCGCCTGACCCCGTGTTACGATTCTTGCTACGTAACAAGACCACCGAAGAACTTTTTTCCATGCTTCAAAAATTAGACCCGGTACGTGCCGTGTCTATCGACGCCAAAAACCCCGTGCGACTTGTGCGAGCCATCGAGATTTGCAAAACCCTAGGAAAAGTCCCAAGGCAAGGTGAGACATCTGATGTCCCTAATGCCTTTGGACATCGGATGTCCAAAATTTTTCATAAAGAATTCCTCCAAATCGGCATCCTAAGGGGCAAAGAAGCTTTGGCCGAACGCATTAAATTAAACATCAAAAAAAGATTTGAAGCTGGTATGATTTCCGAAGTGGAAAAATTACATGCCAAAGGACTAAGTTGGAAAAAAATAGAAAGTTTCGGTCTCTCCTATCGCCTCATCCCGCAATTTTTGCGTGGCGAAATTAAAAGCGAAGAAGACTTATTGGAAAAAATATACCTCGCCGAAAAAGACTACGCCAAACGTCAGCTCACTTGGTTCAAAAAAGATAAACGAATTATCTGGATGACCGATTATGAAAAAATAGAAAAGACCGTCCAAGAATTCTTAGTATCTAGTATTTAGTATTTAGTATTTAAAATTCAAGGCGGTTGGGTCCTTTGGACCAACCGCCTCTACTTTTATCTTCTGCCCGTAACCCGCGGACAGCCAAAATGAACAAACTTCATCCCTGCCGATGATCCACGGCCCTGAGGGTCTGATGATATTCGCTCGCTATCAGCTATGCGACCGGCTACCTCAAGCATCCCTTTTTTGATAATGCGCGTAGGATCTTGCACGCGTGGACAATCATCAATATTGTCATACGGACAACCTTTTCCATCACACATAAATCACCTCTCTTCTGTTCATTTTTTAGAACAAACGAAAAAACTTCGCTGAGTTTTTCAATCTATCCCCTTTTACACTTCCAGATAATTTATCATCAAAAAAGCTTTCCGTCAATGGGAAAGCTTTTTTTCTCTTCTATTTAATTTTTTTCCTAATCAACTCCATCGCACTTTGCGGATTAGCCTTACCACCGGACTCTTTCATTACTTGCCCCATCAAAAATTTCAAAACATTTTCTTTGCCGGATTTAACGGCCGCAACTGAGTCTTCATTTTCGGCCAAAACTTTTTCCACCATTTTTTCCAGTTCGTCTCCGTTGTCCAACTGCGCCAAATTTTTCTCGGAAATTATTTGCGAAGGATCTCCACCGGTGCGGTACATTTCCAAAAGCACCGTTTGCGCCGCTGAAGAATTGATTTTCCCCGCCGTTACAATGCAAATAAATTCCGCATAATTTTCCGGCGTGATTTTCACATCTTTCAAATTTCCTTCGTGTTCGGCCATATGTTTCCTCAGTTCCGTTATGATGTAGTTGGCCGCTTGTCGCAAGGCTTTTTCTTTTTCAATGGCAAATTCCTTAGCCGTAATTTTCTCCAAAATTTCACTGGCCGTGTTTTCAAAATACTCAGCCAAATCACGCGACGCCGTAATGACAACTACGTCGTCCTTCGGCAGGGAATATTCCTTTTTAAATCTTGCCATTTTTTGGTCCGGCAATTCCGGTAATTTTCTTTTCAAATCAGAAACATACTCCTGGGTAAATTCAAAAGGAGGAATGTCCGGCTCTGGGAAATAGCGATAATCGTGAGCTGATTCTTTCTTCCTCTGTGAGACAGTTTCTCCTTTCGCCGCATCCCATCCCCGCGTTTCTTGCACGATTTCCTCGCCTTTTTCCAACGCTTCAGTTTGTCTTTCAATTTCAAAGGCGATGGCTTTTTCCACAAAACGAAAAGAATTGATGTTTTTCACTTCCACTTTCGTCCCGGACAATTTTTCTTCCCCATCTTTATAAAGTGAAATGTTGGCCTCGCACCGCATATGCCCTCTTTCCATATCCGCGTCCGAGATTTCCAAATAACGACAAATCTGTTGCAATTTCTGGCAAAAAAGTCGAGCCTCTTCACCGGTTTCAATGTCCGGTTCCGTCACCAACTCCATCAAAGGCACGCAAGCACGATTAAAATCCACTAAAGTATAGTCTACCCCTTTCGGATGAATGAGTTTCCCCGTGTCTTCTTCCAAATGAATACGCGTCACTCCAATTTCCTTGTCGCCTATTTTCAATTTCCCTTTTTCACAAAATGGTTGGTCGTATTGAGAAATCTGATAACCTTTTGGCAAATCCGGATAAAAATAGTTTTTACGGTCGAACTTTGATTTCAAACGCAGTTCGCACCCAAGAGCCAAACCGGCCAATTGCACAAATTCAATGGCTTGAAAGTTAGGCACCGGTAAAGCGCCGGGTTGCCCCGTGCAAACCGGGCAAATATTCACGTTGGGATGTTCCTCCATTCCCATCCCATTTTTGCACGCACAAAACATCTTCGAAGCCGTTTTCAACTCCACGTGCACTTCCATTCCAATAACCGGGGTGTATTTTGCCATATTCAAATATTTTATCAAGCTTATTCCCTACCCTACTATTCTAGCCAATATATCCTAATTTAGCAACATTTAATCATCTATTATCTCCATCTCCGCCTAATTTTCCACGTTCCATTCGACTATATAATTTTTCGATATTCTTCTCAGCAATATCATCTAAATCCAGCTTTAATTCCGTTGCAATTTGAGAAACATACCACAAGACGTCCCCCAGTTCTTTTTCGATGGATAATTTTGTTTCCGCATCAACCACTCCACCTTTGTCCCTGATAACTTTTTTTATCTTTTCCGCTACCTCCCCTGCCTCGCCCGCTAGCCCAAGAGTAGGATAGATAAAATTATTGTCAGCATCAGGATACGCCGCTGTCACGCGAGATTTTTTTTGATATTGTTCAAAGTTCATAATTTATTTTAAAAATTTATCAATAATTTTAACTATATCTTGCGAAACTTCTTCTACAGTCTGCTCGCCATTGATCACATAGAAATTCTTAAATTTTTTATCTTTACTTATTTTGTCATAAGTTTTAATTATCTTTTCCAGTTTTTTTTCTTTTTCAAATAGTTCAGTTCTAAATCTACTCCCGTTTATCCTGCGCATACATTCCTTAGGAGAAACTCTTATAAAGAAAGTAATATCCGGATTAGGAAATTTTTCATTTATTTTTTGCAACCATGCTAAATCATTATTAAGAGATCCAAAGGCAAAAGTTGAAAAATAATATCTGCTTGATATAACTGTATTACCAGCCTCTATGGCTGGAAATATTTCTGATTCCAAGTGATGTGCCCTATCAGCCGCATAAAGCAATTGGAGGCCAGTGTTACTCAACTTCCACTGATGAGTAAGTATCCCCCTAATCAGTCCACCTACTATATTATTTGTCGGTTCAGTTGTCGTATGAACTTTTTTCTTTTTAGCTTTTAAATATTTCTCCAATAAAGCAATCTGCGTTGATTGCCCAGAGCCGTCCAATCCTTCAAAAACGATAAATTTCCCTTTTTTCATATTAGTATACAACTTTATATTTAAGCACTACTGAATCATCATTTATTTTTTCACATTCGATTAGTTTAAGGTCAACATTAAAATCTCCCTTAAAAAGTGAAAGTCCGTCACCAAAAATTTTCGGCTCCACTGTCACATAAATTTCATCAATTAATTTTTTCTCAAGAAACATCCCATTCACCGCCGCGCCTCCGCCCAAAATAGCTGTTTCATACCCTTCTTTTTCCAAATCTTTCAAAACATCCTCCGGTTCGCCTTTAACCCATCTCACATCCGGGGTTTCTGGTGGATTTTCCTGCATCGTGAAAACCACGTGCAACCTGTCTTTCAACGGCGCCGGAAAAGTAGCGAAAGTTTTATCTCCCATAATGACCACTCCAACTTCTTTGGAAACACGTTGAAAAAACTTTTTATCTTCTCGGCTCGTCCAATCAGGAAAATGCGAACTGGTTTTAGCAATTCTTCCGTCCATCGTCATTGCCATCACTAAAATAATTTTCATAAAAATATTTTTTAATTATATAGCAATTGGCGCCTTGATGGCCGGATCAGCTTCATATCCTTCCAGCTCAAAGTCTTCATATTTAAAATCAAAAATGTCTTTTACTTTCGGATTAATTTTCATTGTGGGTAGTTTTTTCGGAGTGCGAGTAAGTTGCAAATCCACCTGCTCAAAATGATTATTGTAAATATGCACATCGCCCAAAGTATGCACAAAATCTCCAAGCTCTAAATTACAAGCCTGCGCCATCATCATAGTGAGAAGTGCATAGGAAGCGATATTGAAAGGAACACCTAAAAAAACATCGCAACTTCTTTGATAAAGTTGGCAGGATAATTTTCCATTTGCCACATAGAATTGAAAGAGTAAATGACAAGGTGGAGGGGAAGTTTTTTTGCCGGCAATAAGTTGACGCAAATCCGCGACATTCCAACCACTCACGATGATTCTTCGCGAATCCGGGTTTTTCCTGATCATTTCCTGCACTTCGGCAATCTGATTTATCTTTGTTCCATCCGTCGCCTCCCAACGAATCCATTGTTTTCCATAAATCGGCCCCAATTCCCCATTTTCATCCGCCCATTCATCCCAAATCGTCACTCCATTATCATTTAAATATTTTACATTAGTATCACCCTTTAGAAACCAAAGCAATTCATAAATAATTGACTTAAGGTGCATTTTTTTGGTCGTCAATAGCGGGAATCCCTTACTTAAATCAAATCTCATTTGATATCCGAACAAACTGCGTGTCCCCGTGCCTGTCCTATCCATTTTATCATTCCCTGTTTCTTTGATCGCCTTGAGTAAATCCAAATATTGTTGCATAATTTTATTTTAATTTATTAATTATTTCGTCAATTTGTAAATATAAATCTTCTAAATCATTATCATTATTGATAATAAAATCAGCCTTATTTTTTAAGTCCTTAATTTGTCTTTCTGCTTCACGTTCATGGTCATTTTTAAATTCTTCAAAAGTTTTTGTTGCATCATCAGTATTTTCTCCACGCCGTGTAATTCTCTCATAAGCCTTTTCCATATCAGTATCAATATAGACAAGTTTGAACCCAGGAATCTTCTGTAAATAGCTAATATCATCCATACGACGTACTCCATCAATAGCAACCACGCTATGAACGTCATTTTCCACGTCTTTGGCAATGACCGCCGAAAGAATGTCACTAAAAAAATTATCCCTAAAAATAGTAGATAATTTTTGCAGATTCTCTCTTTTTTCTTCCAAATACATCCGCTTTGCCACATCGCGAAGAGCCGTTGAGAAACGATGCGCTCCTCCCTGATATTTATCTACTATATATTTAGCCGAAGTTCCCTTCCCGCTCGCAATCTCTCCAGCTAAACCTAAGATTATTTTTGACATACTATTTTCTGTTTTTTTATAAATCACATATTATCATAAGTTTCCATTTCATTTTTTGCCAGAGAATATTCTATGTTGGCCTCCGCAAAAATTTCCTTGCTTCTTTGTCCCTTATGATAATCCAACTCACTAACCACCCTCTTTATGCCAGAGTTAATTATCATTTTAGCGCAAACATAACACGGGGTCATATGACAATATAACGTCCCACCTTCAAGAGCCACTCCAAACCTCGCGGCATTAGCAATAGCGTTCTGCTCAGCATGGGCAGTTCTTATGCAATGCTGTGATTCTGTGCCATCTTTATTTATAACTGTGTGCATTTCATGGCCAACTTCATCACAATGAGGTAATTTAATCGGAGAACCTACATATCCGGTTACTAAAATCCTATTATCTCTTACAATCACACAGCCAGATCTTCCCCGATTGCAAGTCCCTCTTCCGCCGACAACCTTGACTAACTCTAAAAAATATTCATCCCAAGAAAACCTCTTGTATTTTTCTTTTTCCATATTTTAATATTTCCCCTAAAAGTATACTTATCTTTCTATTTTACTATCTTTCACATCATCGGTCAAAATTGACAAAGTTTCTTTTTTATCCCACAAAAAAACACCTCCGAAAAGGTGTTTTTGTGCTAAATACCAAATACTATTTCCCCGGCCCAATCTTCCCCATCATCTCATCCGTCTGCGCCATAAGTTTCTCAGCTGTTCCGTTATTGTTCATTTTGAAATCCGCTTGACGGCCAATTTCATGAATGGAAACTTCCGTGAGGCGTCCTTCTTCTTCCAAAAACTCTTCGAGTGTTGCCTCCCCTTCTCCGGCATTTTGTTTTCTGGCTCTGGTTCTTTCGTAGCGTAATTTCAAATCAGCTGTCACATAAACTAGAAAAAAATTCTTGCCAAATTTTTTGCGAAAAGGTTCCACGTCACCGTGCATCCTAATGCCGTCCGCGATGATAATATCTGATCCTTTTTTTTCCATATCGGTAATCAAAGAATCAATAATGATGGACGGGCCATAACCTTCTTTTAAAACTAAAGCTAATTTCACCAAATTGTCCCGCGTGATTGGCACGTGGATGTCCTCCAAGGTTCTTCTTAGAATCTTAGAAGTTCCATAATGAATCGCCCCATATTTTTCAATTAAATAATCGGAAACAGTCCCTTTTCCAGCTCCTTTTTCTCCAATCAGGCCAATAACAATTTTTTCCATATTTGCAATTATTAGTCTTTTAAACACCCAATAATTCTAGCAATCTTTTTCGCTTTCGTCAATATAAAAAACCTGTTGTCACAGGTTTTTTCATAAAGATTGGCTAAAAAGACGGCTTTTGAACAAAGCTCCCCCGAGAAATTGGTTTGCCCGTAGCACTTGGAGAATTCAAGCCCCGCGTGCCAGAAGATTCTCTTTTGAGCGGAACAATTTTCCTTTCACTTCTCTCTTTTCGTTCTTTCCTTTCCATGAGCAAACTGACCGGGGCTGAAGCTGACTTTTTTTCCGGGGAAAAAATATATTTTTTTTCATACGTCCCGTTGAAAATTTGTCCGGCAATCTTTTGCGCCTCACTCTTATCAATGTTTTTGCCATGACCACTCCTAAAATATCCCAGAACTTTTCGCATATCCTCTTTCTTGACGTTTTTGCCACCCGTTTCCTCTTTAAGCACCGCAAAAAATTCTTTCCGTTCCACTGACTTATCCAAGGCTCCGGCAATAGTTTTGTTCTGCATTAGTCTTTTCATAGCCTCACTTTTCTTCGCCATATATCCCAAATTCTTAGCCGTAAACATTGTGCCTTTGGGTAGGTTTTTTTTCATTTCCATTGCCATATTTTTTTGCTTATGTTTATTAGCCTAATTATAGCACAAAAAAAGCGCTCTCAGGCGCTTTTTATGCTAGATGCTATATAAAAGGATATTACATACTCACTTTCAATCCAATCCCCATCGTTGAGCAAACACTCACGCGAACAACCAATTTACCTTTCGATTTAGCTGGTCTGAATTTTTCCAAACTGGATACAAAAGCTCTGATATTTTCCACGAGTTTTGCGTCTTCAAAAGACAATTTTCCTACGGCTTGGTGAACAATCGCACCATTATCATTTTTAAAAGCTACCTTACCCTTTTTGAGAGCCGCTACAGTTTCCTTAATCTTAGTAGTCACCGTTTCAGTTTTCGGGTTTGGCATAAGGCCTTTTGGTCCCAAAATTTTAGCCACCGGTCCAAGTTTCGGCATCATTTCCGGTGTCGCCACTAGAACATCAAAAGCCTCTTTCCCGGCAAACGCTTTACCTGATTTAATTTTTTCGATAAATTCTTCTCCTACCACTTCGTCCGCTCCGGCTTCCTTGGCGTCTTTAGCGTGAGTGCTGGTCATAACAACAATCCTTTTCGTCTTACCGGTACCGTGGGGCAATTCCATCGTTCCGCGTAACTGTTGGTCGGTCTTTTTCGGATCAACATTGGTCTTGATATGAACTTCTACTGTTTCATCAAATTTAGAAGTTTTATTCTCTTTCATCATCTTCACTGCTTCTTCCAAAGAATACACTTTGTCTTGATCTATTTTTTCTGCCACTGCTCGATATTTTTTTCCGTGTTTCATATATTTTTGTGGTGCAAACGATGTACGTACATATGTACGTACTTCTCCCACTGATTAAATGTTACATCGTTTCACTTGTTATAGCTGTTCCATCGCTAACGCTTGTTATAATTGTCATTTAGAACATTTTCAACATTCCTATCCTTCGATTTTAATTCCCATACTTCGAGCTGTCCCTCCAATGATTTTCATCGCTCCCTCTACATCGTTTGCGTTGAGATCAGGTAATTTCTTCTCAGCAATTTCTTTCAGTTGAGTTTGAGTAATTTTGCCCACTTTATCCTTCAAGGGATTGCCCGCACCCTTTTGCACACCAGCTGCTTTTCTGAGCAAATCTGAAGCTGGAGGAGTTTTCAAAATAAAAGTAAAGGTGCGATCTTCAAAAACCGTGATTTCTGCCGGGATAATATCTCCCATCTTGTCCTTAGTTTGGTCATTAAACTTTGTGCAAAATTCCTGAATATTAAGTCCGTGCTGACCCAAGGCTGGTCCCACTGGAGGAGCCGGGTTAGCTTTGCCTGCTTGAATTTGTAATTTAATAACTGCTTTAATTTTCTTTGCCATATTTGTAAATTTTATATCTTATTAATCTGCAAAAAGTCCAATTCCACTGGTGTTTCACGACCAAAAATAGAAACCAACACCTTAATCCTACCCTTTTCTTCATCCACTTTGTCAACCTTACCATCAAAATCCTTAAATGGTCCGTCGATGATTTTCACCGAGTCGCCATTTTCCACATCAATCTTATATTTCGGTTCAGCCACACCCATTCTTTTCTTCAAAAGTTCAATCTCAGCCGGGTCAACCGGAGTCGGGGTGGTTCCCAGACCAATGAAGCCGGTGACGTTCGGGGTGTTTCGCACCACGTACCAAGAAGCATCCGTTACAATCATATTCACCAAGACATATCCCGGATAAATTCTTTCTTCCACTACAGTCCTTTTGCCACTTTTAATTTTAATTTTCTTTTCAATCGGCACCATCACATCGAAAATCAATTCTTGCATATCCATTGATTCGATTCTTTGCTTCAAGTTTCTGGACACATTGTCCTCATAGCCGGAATAGGTGTGTAGGACATACCACGCGCGTCCATGATGTTGTGTTTGCTTTGCCATAATTGCTTTATTATTTTAATACGAACGTCTTAAGTAGCATTTCAAAAATCCAATCCAGAGAACCTAAAAATATGGCGGTTGCCACACTAATACCGATAACTACTAGTGTGTAGTTAATGGTTTGTTCTTTGGTTGGCCAATTGACTTTCAAAAGTTCCGCTCTGGCATCTTTTAAAAATTGAGTGATTTTATCCATATTTTGAGCTTTTTTAAAAGCCCCTCTGGGCTTTTTCTTTATTTAATACTATATTATTTTCTAATTTATGTCAATGGGGTGGGTATATCTTAAAAAATAACGACGGGGAATCAAATAAAAATGGATTCTGGCGAAGATATTTCACCAGAATCCATAAGGCGTGGACGGAAAATCCCTATTTTATAACCAAGAGATTATCTTTTGACCCGTTAGGGGTAAGGCAGTCGTAAACCCACGCTACCTGCTGATGGCTAAAGACACCGGCTTGATCTTTCTCACTTCTTTTCTTGGCACACTGCGTGCAGGCGGATAAATTTCCTTCATTTTGACAAAAAGAGCAAGTGGCATCTAGATAAATCAATTTATTATTCTCCATCTTTAGACCCCATCCGGTTGAGATTATTCAAAGGTACTGCTTTTTTTCTTAGCTACACCATAGCACTAATCAACAAAAAAATCAAGCACTTTCCGGCGCGTCTTTGATTCTTTTGTATTCCACCCAAGTCAAAAGAATAACCAAGATGTCTAAAATAGTCAGTGCGAACATAAAGACGGAGTGATTAAGGAGAAAGCGATAGATCTGATAAATTGTAAAAGCGGTGAAAAAACCAATGGCTGTCGGATAGGCCCATAGTTTTTTCTCCCACAAATTAACCACTAAAAAAATTTTTATGAGGCCGTGCGCGAGTAGATATATAATGCCAAAAAGCTGAGCATCGTGGGAAAAATTTTGCGCAACATGCAAAAAATAGTTGGCCACCAAATCATTTGGATCCTGACTCAATTCTTCCTGCGTGAAGTATGTCACCAGGCGACTGAGATTAGCCGGACTGGCAAAAATCAAAAGCACCGCGCCGACGGTTTCCAGCACGCCATTAATCAGTTTTAATGTCACCCCGGCTTCAAAAGCTTCATGGGCGAACTTATTAGTTTTAAGAAAATCCCAAATTTTCATCTAAGTTATTTCAGCATATTAAAATGTTTCAGTGTTGGCAAAATATTAGGGGCCAAGTTTTCTTCTTCCAAATCCTCTAGCGAAATCCACTTCCAAGCACGTATTCCCTCTCCTGGCGTAATTTCTCCAATCCTCTTGGCCAAGTAGTGCACCAAAATCACGTCAAGTTTTCCTGCCGGAGTTTCTTTTTCAGTATACATAAAAAACGGAGGATCGGTCGAAATCTCAATTTCAATCCCCAATTCTTCCTTAACTCTTCTTCTGGCAATATCTTCCAGGCCCTCGGATTCATCCATCGCCCGTCCCCCACAAAACTTCCAAAAATCAGTATCGCCATGCTGATCCAAAAGAACCATTCCATCCTCCACAATCACCGGCCCCGAAGCAACTATAATTTTAGGCATAGTTTTTTTATTAAAAATATTAATTAAATTTCTGTCATTCCCACGCAGGCGGGAATGACAAAGGATGTTTTCTTATCTTAATTATAATACTTTTGCCATGTAGCTATCTTTCAATTTATACCCATTCTTCCGATAATACCCCCGCACGCCTACGCCTGAAATGACCGCAATTTTTTTGAGTCCAAATTCTTCGCGTGTAATCCTTTCCGCTTCTGTTAATAATTTTCTACCCAGCCCGATGTGTTGCGGACCCGCCTGCAACGCTTCGCGTAGCGATGCGGGCAGGAAATTTTCATCTTTCTTATCAATCCCCATCAACTTCCCATAAGTATGTACTTCGCGAATTATGGCCGCCTCTCTTAAAGCTGGAATAAAATGATCATCATTATTTTCCGATGGAATTCGAAGTCTTAGAAGAGCAAACAATTTCTTCTTATCAGGAGAAATAAATTGCAGAAAAATCTCCTGTCCGTCGTTAGCTCTATAAACAATCTTATCTAATATTATTTTTTCTTGAGTATCATAAACTGATCGCACTTCTCGACACCGGATGCATTGGCAAAGAGATTTCTTTGCAATAAGTTGTCTGAGGTTGGAAACGCGTGGTCCCGCCAAAATAGAAGTCTCGGGCACGTCGCGCACCAGTCTCGCAATCCTAACATAGGGCGGGATGAGATTTTTCTTGACCCGAATAATGAATCTTTCAAACGCTTTGTCTTCCAAGGCCTGGTATTCCCCTTTTTTCCACATCGAGCAAAGCTTCGTCCCTTTCGTCACAACTGTTGGATAAATTTTGAGCATATCCGGCTGAAAACTTTCACTGCTAAACAATTTTTTAAACATCTGATAATCTCTTTTCAAATCAGATCCGGGGAGCCCCGGCATAATGTGATAATTTATTTTGAACCCGGCGTCTTTCAAGAGTTTTGTAGCTTCAATAGTCTTTTTAATTCCGTGCCCGCGACGGTTAATTTCCAAAACATCATCGTAGACGCTTTGCACGCCAAGTTCCACCCGCGTGCATCCCAAGCGCCTGAAATTTAAAATTTCTTTTTCATCAATATAGTCCGGGCGCGTTTCCAGCGTAAGCCCGATAATCCGACAATGAGCTTTTTCATTTTTCTTTTGTTCTTTTTGCAGGATATCCAAATCGGTACCCACGTGAGTACCTTTCTTTTTTTTCGGATAATCATTACACGCCCGAAAACATTCAGAGATAAATTTATTTTGATAGTTTTTCGGCAAATAGGAGAAAGTTCCGCCCATCACAATCAGTTCAATTTTTTCCACCGAGTGACCATTGAGCTCCAAGGCTTTGAGACGATTTTGCACCTGGGCATATGGATTGAAGTGCGCCGAAATGGCCCGCATCACAGCCGGTTCATTAGACAAATAGCTCTTAGGCATTTCCTTTTCCGTTGGACAATAAATGCACTTCCCAGGGCACGGATAACTTTTGGTGAGAACAGCCACCACCGCCACCCCCGATTCTGTTCTGATGCATTTACTGAAAAGTTTTTTCTCAAATTCGAGACTGCGCCTGATTTCACCTTTTGCCACCATCTTTTCATAGGCCTCCCGAATATCCGGATTAGTTGGCGGTTGAACACCCAGAATCTTGCAAATGTCTTTTTTAAGACGCGCAAAATCCAACTTCCCCTGAGAAATACCCGCCATAGCCATTTTTATAAATTCCGAGTTTACTTTTTGCATATAATAAAGATTAGGCCATTAGGACACATTATGCAAGCATCTATCAGAGCCTAAAACCGAGTTTTAGGAAATTCCTAAAACTCGGTTTTAGGCGCGAGTTGAACTTATGCCTAAGCCTTGCTATACTTCTCCTATATGAAAAATGGAACACGAACAAAAATATTAGCCGGCATCGAAAAAGGCTACGACCAAATGGCGGAAAAATTCTCCGGGACACGCTGTTTTTTTTGGCCTGATTTAAATTTTATCAAAGACGAAGTTACTTCGGGCAGTCGAGTGCTTGATTTTGGTTGTGGGAATGGACGCCTCTTAAATATCTTAAAAGAAAAAAACATTCAATATTTCGGCGTGGACGTTTCACAAAAATTAGTCAATCTAGCCAAAGAGAAATATCCGCAATTCTCCGGAAACATTACCAAAAATTCCGGAGAGGCCAAGTTAGATTTTCCTAATGGTTTTTTTGACGCGGTGATTTCCGTAGCCGTTTTTCACCATCTGCCAGACAAAAATTTCCGCTTGGAAACAGCGAAAGAACTTTACCGCCTTACTGCGCCCGGTGGTAGAATAATCATCACTACTTGGAATTTGTGGCAAAAAAAATATCGCCGTTATATCTGGAAAAATATAGTCAGAAAAATATTTTTTCAAGGTAAGCTGGATTTTTTCGATTGTGAAATTCCTTTCAAAAATAATGCCGGCGAAAGTTTTTTGCGCTTTCATCATGCCTACACTTTGCGAGAATTAAACAGTCTTTTCAAAGAAGCCGGTTTTTCTGAAATAGAAACAAAAATAGTAAACGGCAAGAACCTGGTTTTAATTGGGAAAAAATAAGCAAATATGGACAAATTTTTTCTTTCGTGTATAATAGTTTCTAGTTGCCCATAGCACCTATTTTTATTGTTTTTGGGCCCTTAGCTCATTTGGTAGAGCACCTGCTTTGCAAGCAGGGGGTGATCGGTTCGAGCCCGATAGGGTCCACATGGGCGCATAGCTCAGTTGGTTAGAGCGCGTCACTGATAATGACGAGGTCCCAAGTTCGAATCTTGGTGCGCCCACTAAAAAATCCCCTTATGGGGATTTTTGTTTTTTTTGGAAGGTGTATTTTAAAAGATACCACTACAGGTGCCCGAAACTATTTCAATTTTTTCACTATCCCCCTAAATTTATCTCCACGATCAATTTCATTGTTAAAAAGTCCGAAGCTAGCTGCTCCAGGAGAAAGCAAAATAACATCACCCTTTTCTGCTACTGACCTAGTCAAATCGACTGCCTTTTCCATCGTTTCTACAATTTCAAAACTTTGATTAGCTTTAACGCCATCAATTTTCTTCAGCGCTGAAATTATTTTTTCTGTCCCTGCTCCCTTTAAAAAAACCACTTCTTTAACTGAACTGTGGATGGCTTTTGCCAAATCAGTCATTTCCAGGTTTTTGTCTGATCCTCCAGCGATTAGAATAATTGGTTCTGAAAAAGATTTAATTCCGCAAACTGCCGCTTCCGGCATAGTAGCGGCTGAATCATTCACATATTTAACACCATTAAACTCTCTAACCATTTCCAAACGATGTGGCACTCCGCGAAAGTCGACTATGGTCTTTTTGATAATGAGCAAACTTACACCGACAGCGATTCCCGTCGCGGCGGCGGCTAAAATATTTTCCAGATTATGCTCCCCTTTTAATTTTATCTCAGCCACTTCTAAAATTTTCTTTTCATCTATACCATCATTATAATAGACTGCTCCGTTTTCAACATACACTCCACGCTCATTTTCTAATTTATTTTTAGAAAATTTAATGAGGCGTGATTTTATCTCAGCAGAGAACCCCACTACGATTTCATTATCATTTGAAATCACACAACTATTTTCCTTTTTCTGATAAAGACAGATATTTTTCTTATCATTAATATAAGCTTCCATCGATTTATAATAATTCAAATGATCCGGATAGATGTTGGTTATGACGGCGATAGCAGGCGAAAGCTTAGCCCGTTCCAAAGCGGAAAGTCGCCAGCTGGAAAGCTCAAAAACCACAATAGTGTCTTTTTTAAGATCCTTGATTTTATCCAAAACGGAAGTTTGACCGATCCCAACTTTCAATGTATTTTTTCCAGCCGAAACTAAAATTTCACTTATTAAACTCGCGGTAGTAGTTTTACCTTTTGTCCCTGTCACGCCAATAATAATATTTTTGCAAAATTTAAAAAACAAACTGGAATCCATTTCGACCGGAATTTTTTTTTCCAAAGCTAATTGGATATATTTATTTGTCCAAGGAACAGCCGGGTTTTTAACGATCATATCAGCCACTATGAAATTTTCCGGACGATGCTGACCAAAAACATACTTAATATCCTTTAAGTCTTTCAGTTTTTCCAAGGATGGCGCCAGTTCCTCTTTGGATTTTATCTCAGTAACAGTCACAATTGCGCCCAGTGACGCCAAAAAACGAACGGTGCCCACTGCACCGCCATGAAGTCCTAATCCCATCACTGTAATCTTTTTTCCTCTCAAATCCTCTCTTTTCATAAACCAAAACACTCATTAATGATTGCTAGTTATTGCTCTTCAGCTACTATTTTAGTGTTTTATCACTCTCCCGCTTTTTCCTTCCACAAATGCTCCATCTTTCAAAACTGCTTTTCCGTTGATAAAGAGATGCTCCACTCCGCGCGCGTATTGATAAGGGTTCTCTGTTGTAGCTTCTCCAGCAATTTTATCTCGGTCCAGAATAACTACATCGGCATAATATCCCTCAGCAATTTTTCCACGCTTCTTTATGCCAAATTTTTCTGCCGGGTAAGAAGTCATTTTTCGTACCGCTTCTTCCCAAGTCAAGACATCTTCATCTAAGACATATTTAGAAAATATCTTCATCGTAGTGCCAAAAGATCGCGGATGAACAGCTTCTCCGGTTTCGATATGCGCTACGTTATATCCCGACCCATTAGTCGCAATCATAGATAATGGACTACGTAGAGCAGCACGGATATTGTTTTCACTTAAAAGTTCCGCGCTCGTTATGACGCGCCCATTAGAGGCCAGGAGAATATCAATGACAGCTTCCTCTACTGTGCTATTTTGAGAGGCTGCAATATCCACTATCTTTCTGCGGTTTAAGGATTTATCCAAAGAACTAGAGGCAATTTCTATTTTTTCAAACTCAAAAACGGAAGCTTTCATTTCGGCTATAACCTTCGCTCTTATAACTGAATCTCTTAAACGACTAAGCATTAAATTTCTTCCTCCTTCCGATACCCAAGCAGGTAAGAAAGTATAGAGCACCGAACCAGTATTAGTATAAGGATAAATATCAAAAGAAATATCCATCCCATTTTCATTCATTCTTTCGATAATAGCCAGCGCCTCTTCCATTTTAGGCCAATTTTTAGCACCCACTGCCTTCAAATGAGATATGTGTAGTTTTACTTTTGATTTTTGAGCAACACTAATTGCCTCCTCAATTGAATCAAGGAGTTCTTCTGATTCTTCGCGAATGTGAGTAGCGTAAACCCCATTGTATTTTCTTACGATGACAGCCAGATCAGTCAACTCCTCGATTGTAGCCATGCGCGCATGGGTGTAAATAAGCCCAGTAGACATTCCCAATGAACCATCTTTTAAGGAAGCGGTCAATTTCTTTTTGATAAAATCCAACTCTTTCGGATTAGGACTGCGCATTTCATCTTCCAAGATTCCGCGACGCATAGTAGCGTGACCAGTTAAAGTGGCAAAATTAAGCGGTAGCCCCTTCTCTTCTAAAAATTCGAAGAACTCTTTAAGACTAAGCCAATTCACATTAACTTTTGATAAATCGACCCATTTCTGGATTGATTCAATATTTTTAGAAGAAACCAGGGGCGCCAAAGATGATCCACAATTACCTCCGACAATGGTCGTAATTCCTTGAAACAAGAGACTCTCCATATTCGGTTCTAGAAAAATCTGCCAAAAGGTATCGCTATGATTATTAACATCAATAAAGCCCGGGCAAACTATTTTGCCCTTAGCATCAATTTCAATTTCCCCTCGTGCGTCATGCAGTTCTCCAATTTCAGAAATCTCATCTCCCTTTATCCCAATATCAAATTCCCGCATCGCTTTTCCGGTGCCATCAATAACTGTGCCGTTTTTGATTATAATATCAAACATAATATGAAAATTATTTATCTGATATATATTCCGCCATTTCCACAAGACGATTTGAATATCCCCATTCGTTGTCATACCATGAAACGACCTTCACCAGATTTCCATTAACCATAGTAAGGGGCAAATCAGCAATGGAGCTACGCGGATCCATCCTAAAGTCCATCGAGACTAACTCCTCATCTGTCACGCCTAAAATATTTTTCAATCCATCTTGCGCCGCCTCTCGAAAAGCATCATTAATTTCTTCCGCACTCGCTTCTTTATTAAGAATGCAAACAAAGTCCACAATAGAAACGACCGGGGTTGGTACGCGTAAAGATATCCCATCTAATTTTCCCACCAGGTGAGGAATAGCTTTCCCTACAGTTCTCGCGGCACCAGTCGTAGTCGGGATGATATTTAAAGCTGCTGCCCTAGCACGTCTCAAATCTTTATGTGGCAAATCTTGCAAGCGCTGATCGTTGGTATATGAATGCGTAGTTGTCATAAAGCCTTTTTCCAAGCCAAAATTATCATCCAATACTTTTATGATTGGTGCTAAGCAATTAGTTGTACAACTTCCATTAGAAAGAATTGTTTCTCCGGCGTATTCATTTTCGTTTACCCCTAAAAGGAAAACTGGAACCTCGTCTCCCTTAGGCGGTGCAGACAAAATTACTTTTTTAGCTCCGGCATTAATGTGTTTTTGGGCGTCTTCTTTTTTATTAAAAACTCCGGTACATTCCAAAACGGTGTCCACTTCCAAATCTTTCCAAGGTAATTTTTCAGGATTTGGTTCCATAAAATATTTAATCCGCGTTCCGGAAACAATCAGCTCTGAGGCTTCCTTATCCACAACAACTTCCTTGTCATATCGACCATAAGAAGAATCATATTTTAAAAGATGAGCGGCTGTTTCAATATCGGTGAGATCATTAATAGCCACCACCTCAACATCTTCTTTGGCAAAAGCGATTTTAAAACTTGGTCGACCAATCCGACCGAAACCATTGATTGCAATCTTTGTCATATTAGTTTATATCCTAAATTATTAAAAACCGTATGTAACACACGAGGCTGATTTTCCAACAAAATTATAATCAGCTCCAGGATGACTGGCAAAAAAACCATTAAGATTTAAATTAGCCCCACAAACTATTTGCTGTGCACCACCTGGGGTGCTTGCACCTATACCGAATTGCAAATTACTACCGGGATTAGAGAAATTAGTATAAGTAAAATTAGTACCGGTCAAATCCGGATAAGCCGCTACTGTCTCAGAACAAATCTTGTTCCCGGGATTTGCCGAACCAATCGTTGGAGTGGACACAGTCTCTCCTCGCACAAGGCAAATCTCAGCCAGCTTAGCAGCACTTTCAAGTGCAGACAGGGCCTTGGTGGATTTAGCGCGTTGCCTGCCACCATTTAAACTCACCATAACCACTGTGGCTAAAATACCTATAATGGCAATAGCGACCATAAGTTCGGCGAGCGTAAAACCTTTTTTATTTATTTTATTCTGCATATTTTAATGTTTTATTTTTCTATCCTAGCCTACTCTTATTATACTTCAATATCGGTTATTTTCCAATCCTCTCCTGCCACTTTCTTAACCTCAAAAATCGTGTGCGTAAAAAGAGCTTCTTTAGCGATGCTTTTTAGGCCAAATTGTAAATTTTCCAAAGAAATATCCTCCGTGTGTTCCGGATGACCATCATGTGACATTGAAATCTGTCCGATTTCAATCTGGACTTTTTTCATACTGGAAAGTCCTTTTTCTACAGCAATCAATTTCAGCTGATCAATTATTTCTTTAGCTAACATAAAATCATGCATATCTTTATTTCTTCCATAACCCATGCAAATTGCAATAAGCGCGAACAGTTAAGTTTTTTGCCTCCAAGCAAAATTCTGCCATTGGTTCTTGTCCCGGTTCAAGAGTTTTGCGATAAGTCCGATGTTCAGTCACCACTTCAATCCACTCAATATAATGCTCCGCTTCCATTGGGTGATCAACGCTACCCACACGCACAATTATCCCGTCATCAGTCATTTCAACTGTTGGTACGTGTTTTTCCATTCCTTCTTCCTCATTTTTTTCCTGTCTAAGCTCCATGACCCTCCCACAACAAATCAATTCTCCCTCTCCGATATGCACCATCTCCACAATATTCCCACAAATATTGCATTTATAAACTTGGTTTAACTCGGTCATATTTTTAATATTAATTATTATTAATGTACCGCACAACTTATGCACGGATCATATGCTCTAATAAACGCTCTTAATTTTTTCTCCCTAGTTTTCACATCAAGATTAGCAATGCTTGGGATGTATTGAGCTATATCATCTTCCAGATTTCCCAAAAATTGCGCTGTTGGAGTAATAATATTCACATTTTTAACATAACCTTTTGCGTCAACATCCACATGATAGTAGAGCGTTCCACGCGGAGCCTCTACTGCCGCCGAGCCACTGCCTTCTCTAATTTCATATTTTTTTGTCACTATTTCATTCAAATCAGAATTTAAAAGTTCACGGATAAGTTGACCAGAAACTTCTATGCAGTGAATCACTTCCGCCATTTGAGCCAAGATATTTCCAAATGGATTATAATAGGGGAATTTCCAGGAGAGTTCTGAGATATATTTGGCAGCATTCGGGCGAAGCTTGTCGCGGTTAATATTAATTCTCGCGATAGCTCCAATCATATAACTTTCACCATTATGTTCCACTCGCTTTATCACTTCTTGTTGGCGTTGGAATTCATGAAAACTACCCTCAAATTTTTCCACCGGAATATGAAAACCACGATTAGAAAGGATGTCCCCATCGTAGATGGCATATTCCCCCTCTTTGTGGAGAGCAATATATTCAGTTTCACGATAAAATTCTGGAATTTTTATACCCTTAAAAAATTCCCCTAATTGCTTAGCTAATTCTAAAACCTCTTCTGTCTGAGAAGCAATCTTTCTAAAAGCTTCCTGGTCCGGAGCTTTTTTAAATCCTCCCACTTCATTAGTCAGAGGATGCACCACGCGCCCACCAACTACCTTCACGATTTCCATTCCATATTCACGGATGCGCATGGCCGCCTTAGCTTCAGCCGGATATTTCTCCACCAATTTGATGTCATTATCAATATCCAAAAAATCAGCCAGGGACAAAAAGAAAAGATGCAATGCGTGTGAATGGATGATTTGCGCATATTCCATAAGCGCCCGCATTTTTTTAGTTTCCGTTGTCACAGAAATTCCCATCGCATTTTCCAGAGCCTTAATCGAAGTCAGATTGTGCACCACCGGACAAATTCCACAAATTCTTTGTGCTACTACTGGCATATCCTTATAATGACGCCCGATGAGTACACCTTCAATGAGTCGCACGCCTTCTTGCACTTCCAGCTTGGCCGACTTTACGTCACCATGAATAACGCTAGCCATAAAACCGGTGTGCCCTTCCATTTTTGCAATATGATTTATTTTTATATTCATATTTTTATTATATTCTAAATTCTCTTATTAGTTAAGTTTACAAATTTGGCTAAGCGCCGATTTATCCTCTTCCGTTAATGTTGGCGTTTCCACGTTTTGGTCGCCGATGAGATAATACATAATGGATTTCGAATTTTCCACATGATCAAGTCCAAGATAATGCCCAAATTCATGCACCAGAGTCAATCTCAAATCTCCTGTCTTATTAAATTGGTAAATGTCAATTTCATTTCCATCAAAAACTCCTTTTTCAA
>JBBREE010000003.1:0-52961 GCA_038203255.1 Candidatus Moraniibacteriota bacterium
GTGAGAATATTTCACCAAACATGGAATTAGAAGAATTTTTCAAACTCATCAAGGAAAAAAGTTTTAATTCTTATTGCGTCGTGGATGACAATGGAGTTTTAATGGGCATTATGACAATAGCAGACGCGATAAAGTTATTATAAAATCAAATTGACAGTCAATCGGTTATAAATTATAATATGAGATGAAAGGCGAGGAAAACTTGTCTGAATCGTCCGAGAGTTTTCAAGGATGATAAGATAAGGAAAGATGAAGTGGTCGATCTTCTAAATTCTTAGCCCGAATCAGTTCTGCTTGAAAAAGCAGTGTAATAAAAATTTTTCGCCGTAATCGGCGGATTATAATCCTTAAAATCAGATAAAGAATATGGAAGAAAAAGCAACCGACAGAGATTTTGTTGAATATGTCGTTAAACAAATTGTTAATCATCCTGAAGATGTGAAGGTAGAACGAAAGATTGATGAAATGGGAGTTCTCATAACCTTGGACGTAAATGCTGAGGATATGGGAATGATTATCGGACGAGAGGGTGCAACAGCCAAAGCTCTTCGCACCTTGCTTAGAGTGATTGGAGCGCGTAACAATGCTCGCGTTAATCTTAAAATTAACGAACCGGAAGGCAGTGAAAGAAGAGCTCCGGAAAGAAAGAGTATTGATGAAGTGGTTGGTGATATTAATGTCTAGTTTTCAAGTTTTTTCAAAAAGACTTTGCCTAAAGCGAAGTCTTTTTTGATTATAAATAGTGTGGTATTATTCAAGTTAGAGGGTTAAATGAATTAGGATGAAATTTAATATCATTACAATCTTCCCGGCTATTTTCGATGCATATTTTAATGCGTCTATTTTAAAGCGAGCGCAAGAAAAAGAACTTATAAGTATTAATATTTACAATGCAAGAGATTATGCCACCGATAAACATAGAACGACAGATGACACGCCTTATGGCGGAGGGGCGGGGATGGTGATGAAAGTGGAGCCGATTTATAGAGCCGTTCAAGATGTTCTAAATGTTGAAAGTGTTGTAGATGTTCAAAATGTTCAAGATGTTGAAGATATTGAAATCGACAATTACAATAATCGAAGCAATAGAACAATTAAAACACCTAGAACATCTAGAACAATTGGAACACCTGGAACTCGCATTGTATTGTTTTCCGCTAAGGGGAAAAAGTATACGCAAAGAGATACAGAAAGATTATCTAAATATGATAATTTAATTTTAATTTGTGGGAGATATGAAGGAGTGGATGAGAGAGTGGCAGAATATTTGGCAGACGAAGAGATTTCTATCGGAGACTATGTCCTGACCGGTGGGGAAATTCCTGCGATGGTTTTAGTGGATAGTATAGCCAGGCTTCTTCCTGGAGTCCTGGGTAATGAAGAAAGTTTTCAAAAAGAATCACATGCTATAGATGGATATTTAGAACACGCTCAATATACTAAACCGGAAGAATTTTTCCCTAACGACGGAGGTGTTCCCGAAGAAAGTGGCTGGAAAGTTCCGGAAGTGCTCTTGAGTGGTCATCATAGTGAGATTGAAAAATGGCGTCATAATAATGCGGGGAAAAATATTTAAAATTCATGGCTAAGACAAAAATAATCAATAAAGATGAAACAGTTGACGTTAGGCTCCTTTATGCTCTTTTCACACTGCTTTTTTTTGGTCTTATTATGATTGCTTCGGCTGGGATTTCCTATTCCCATCTTCGCTTCGATGATCCTTATTATTTTTTCAAACATCAGTTTTTTTACGGGGTCATTCCTGGGCTTATAGTTTTATATATCGTTCAGAAAATAAATTATAATTTTTGGAAAAAAATATCACTCCCTTTCTTTCTTTTGAGTCTTATTTTTCTTGTCCTGGTTTTTGTGCCAAATTTTGGATCACGTATTTATGGTGCTAGTCGTTGGATGCGATTGGGTCCTTTCTCTTTTCAACCTTCGGAAATGTTGAAATTATCAATCATTCTTTACCTATCGGCGTGGCTTGAGAGTCGGAAAGAAAAAGTGAAAGATTTTTATGAAGGGCTGGTGCCTTTTGGGGCGGTGGTGGCTCTGGTTAGTTTTCTCCTTATTAAACAACCTGATATCGGAACCCTGGGTATTATTATCGCCATTGCCATTTCTATTTTTTTCGTTTCCGGTGCTAAATTGTCGCATATGGCTATTTTAGGTTTTTCCGGAGTGTTCGCTCTTTGGATTTTGGTTAAATTGGAATCTTATCGCATGAGTCGTTTTCTTGTTTTTCTACACCCAGAACTTGATCCGCGCGGAATTGGTTATCAAATCAATCAAGCTCTCTTGGCTATCGGATCGGGTGGAATTTTCGGGGTGGGACTTGGTCATAGTTTGCAAAAATTCAATTATCTGCCTGAACCGGTAGGTGATTCTATTTTTGCTATAATCGGAGAAGAGATAGGCCTTGTGGGGTGCGTCGTCCTGATTGCTATTTTTGTGTATGTGGCTATTTTGGGTTTGCGTATTGCCAAATCTGCTCCAGACAGATTTTCTCAACTCGTGGCGGTGGGAATAATTGTTTGGATAATTTTTCAGGCCTTTGTAAACATGGCGGCCATTTCTGGCGTGATGCCTCTGACTGGCGTGCCGTTACCTTTTATCAGCTATGGCGGAACATCGCTCATATTTTTAATGACCGGTTTTGGAATTTTACTCAATATCTCGAAGTATGCGAAAGTAAGATAGGGAGAATTTTAAATATTTAACCATATAATTTTTATGCGTATAGTTCTAACTGGCGGTGTGAGTGGTGGTCATATTATTCCTCTTATCGCCGTGGCTAAAAAAATCAGAGAAAAAAATCCGGAAGTTGAATTTTTATTCGTCGGTCCACAGGGTGAAATGGAAGAACGCCTTATGTTTGAAGCGCAAATTCCGATTAAGAAAATCTTAACTGGAAAGATGAGGCGTTATTTTTCTTGGTATAATTTTTCCGATGCGCTGAAAATTCCCCTTGGGACAATTCAATCTCTTTGGGTTTTGCTTCGATATATGCCCAATGCCATTTTTTCCAAGGGAGGCGCAGCCTCGCTCCCGGTAGTTTTAGCCGGATGGGTGTATCGCATTCCGATTATGATTCACGAATCTGATGCTAATCCCGGAATGGCTAACTCTATGCTGGCCAAATTTTCCAATCGAGTGGCGGTATCATATTATTCGGCAGAAGAGTATTTCCCTTCCGCCCAAGTGGTTTTGACCGGTAGTCCACTAAGAGCGGACATTAATCAAGGCACGGCGCTTAGAGCGAGAGAATTATTTCCACTCACTGATTCAAAAAAAACTATTTTTGTCTGGGGTGGTTCACAAGGAGCAGGGATTATAAATGAAAAGATTGTGAAAATTTTGCCCGAGTTACTCAGGAAATATCAAATCATTCATCAAACTGGAGAAAAAAACCTTGAAGCTGTTAAGCATATGGCGGGTGAATTAGGAATTAAAGCGGGGCACGATGGGTATTACCCAGTAGCTTTTATTGGGGAGGAATTAAAAGATGTTATCGCTGTGTCAGATATTATAATTTCTCGTGCGGGAAGCAGTTCAATCGCTGAAATTGCGGCCAATGGCAAGCCCTCTATTATAATTCCGATCGAGCATTCGGCTAACGGGCATCAGAGAATGAATGCTTATGCGGTGGCTAAAATAGGTGGTTGTATTGTACTCGACGAAGGTAATTTAGGAGATAATATGTTGAAAGCCAAAATAGACGAGGTTTTGGGTGACGAAGCATTACAGAAGGAGTTGGGGGAGAAGATTAAGAAATATTTCTATTATCCAGATGCGGCGGACAGAATCGCGGATGGGATTTTAGGGATGATAAGATAGAGTTTTTAATTTATAAATTTTAAAATCGATATGGACCTGGAGAAAATAAAAAAAGTTTATGTTGTTGGCATCAAGGGTTCTGGCGTAATCGCGGCGGTGGATATTTTGCACGCCATGGGAAAAGAAATCACCGGTTCTGACACGGAAGAAAAATTTTTCACTGATGGCATTTTGGATAATTTGGGGATAAGATACTTCGAGAAGTTCTCCGAGTCTAACATACCGCCAGAGACTGATTTGGTAATTTATTCCACGGTTTATAACCAAGAGAATAATATCGAGATGAAATATGCAACGGAAAATAAGTTGCCTATGATGAGTTACCCGGAACTTCTAGCCCATCTTTTTAATCAAAAATTCGGCCTTGCCGTCACAGGGACGCACGGAAAAACGACCACCTCCGCTATACTGGCTAACGTCCTGAAAGATTGCGGAGTTTCTCCAAGCGCTATAATCGGCAGTCGAGTTTTAAATTGGAAGGGAAGCGCCCTGGCCGGTCAGGGGGAATTTTTTGTGGCAGAGGCGGATGAATATCAAAATAAATTAAGACTGTATGATCCGAAAGGCGTGATTTTGACCAGTTGTGATTTCGATCACCCGGATTATTTTGAAGATTTTAAAAGTTACAAAAAGGCTTTTAAAGATTTCGTGGCACGTATTCCGAAAGATGGGTTTTTGGTAACCTGGGGAGACGCGACGGATACTCTGGAAGTAGCGGAAAGTTGTCCGGCGAAATTTTTGACGTATGGATTTTCCAAGGATGTGGATTTTAAAATTATAAATTCCAATTTACAAAACTTCGATGATCAAAATTCAAAACCAATGCAAAGCTTTGAAGTTGTCTATAAGGATGAAAGTTTAGGTGAGTTTCATATACAACTTTCAGGCAAGCATAATATTTTAAATGCCACTGCGGTTATCGCGGTTTGTCATAGATTGAAGATTGATATGGAGAAAGTGCGCGCATCCATAAAGGATTTTCTGGGAACGGCGCGTCGTTTTGAATATATTGGTGAGCGTAATGGTGCTATTCTTATCGATGACTATGCTCATCATCCGGAAGAAATCAAGGCGACTCTCTCCGGCGCTCGGGCAAGATTTCCGGAAAAAAACATTTGGGCGGTTTTTCATCCTCACACCTTTACTCGTACCAAAGCGCTTCTTTCGGAATTTTCGCAAAGTTTTTCTGACGCGGATAAGGTGATTGTGTTGGATATTTATGGCAGTGCCCGTGAAACTCGAGGAGGAGTGCATTCAAAGGATTTAGTCAAACTAATTGATCAGTTCGGCCGAGGTAAAGCGCAATATTTACCGACAATCTCTGAGGCAGTGGAACACTTAAAGGAAGAAATTGGTTCGGACGATGTGGTCATTACCATTGGCGCCGGCAATGTTTGGGAAGTGGCGCAGAAATTGGCAGAGGGGGAATAAAAGAATTCAGGAATAAATTCAGGAATTAATTCAGGAATAAATTTTTAAGCGATTAATATTATGAATATTCGGCTTCAAGAAAATGTACCGCTGGCCCCTCTAACCAGTTTTAAAATTGGTGGACCGGCTAGATATTTTGTCGAAGTTTCAACGGAAGATGAAATTTTGGAAGCGGTGAGCTATGCGCAGGAAAATAACTTAGAGATTTTTGTGTTGGCTGGGGGGAGTAATATTTTAGTGAGCGACGAAGGATTTAATGGCTTAGTTATTCGAATAAGAAATACGAAATATAAAATACAGGATACTTTTCTTGAGGGTGGTGCCGGACTTTCTCTTTACTCTGTGGTGCGCGAAGCCAAAGAAAATTCTTTAACTGGTTTGGAATGGGCGACGGGTATTCCAGGGTCAATCGGTGGCGCGGTGCGAGGGAATGCGGGAGCGTATGGAAGTGAGATTAAGGATAATATTATTAGCGTGAAAGCGCTAGAGATAAATGGGTCACAAAATACAAATAAAATTACAAATTTAAAATCAAAAATTTTTACGAACGAAGAATGCGAATTTTCCTATAGGGATAGTATTTTTAAGAGAAATAATAATTTGATGATTTTGGATTGCGTTTTGAAGTTACAAAAAGGAGACCCGGTGGAAATTAAGGATAAGATGAAAGAAATTATAAGAAAAAGGATAGAAAAAATCCCAAAAGAGCCAAGTCCTGGTAGTTTTTTCAAAAATCCCGAAACGGATAATAAGGAGTTAATCAGAAGATTTGAAATAGATACAGGCAAAAAAGTTACGGATCACGTGAGCTCTTATCAGTATGTCGATAATAGGATAAAAATTCCTGCACCATGGCTTATTGAAGAGGCTGGACTTAAAGGGAAGATAATTGGTGGCGTAATGGTGAGCGAAAAGCATGCCAATTTTGTAGTAAATTTAGGTAGTGGAAAAGCACAGGATGTGATTATGTTGGCCAGTCTTATCAAGATGAAAGTGCGCAACTTGTGGGGGATACAGCTTCGCGAGGAAATCCAATATGTCGGATTCTAGGATAGTTAATAATATAATAAATAAAAAAATATGGAAAAAATGCTCAACTTGCGCCTGTTCTGTAAGAACTTGGAATTGGATGATCGAACGAAAGACTACATTATAAAAAGAGTTCAAAAAATGGAGAAATTCCTAAAAAGAGCTTTGGAATATGAAGTAGAAGTGTCGATGGATAAATATGGAAAATTTTATGTTGAGCTAATGATTCAGACACCGCGGAAATTATACCGGGCCTCTGAAACAAGCGAAAGCGTCGAGGGATCAATTGATATGGTAGCTGAGCAGATGCAAAATCAAATTATTGACGATGTTGATAGAACGCGTGATTTGCAAAAGCGGGGTGCTAGATCAATCAAGAAAAAGATAGTTTTGGACGCGGCTGCTAGATTTAAGAAATAGAAAGGGTAATATTTGAAAAAAAGAAAAGCGGACTGTCCGCTTTTCATTTTGTGGACAAAAAGGCTCGGTAGATGTAAAATAGATAGGTGAATTAAAATAGCTTTTACCGCACTCGAACCAACTGTCGGAGCGGTTTAAAGGCCATACTTTTGTTTTTATGTCAATACTTAATAAACTTTTCGGTTCAAACGAAAGAGAGATTGTTAAACTTAATCCCATTGTAGAAAAGATAAATTCTTTTGAAGAACAAATCGTCAAACTTAGCGATGACGAAATTAGAGGGAAAGCGGAAGAATTTAAGGAAAGAGTGGTAAAAGGAGAGTCGCTAGATGATATCTTGCCGGAGGCTTATGCAGTCGTGCGTGAAGCCGCCAAAAGAGTGATTGGCGAACGCCATTTTGACACCCAACTCATCGGAGGTATCGTTTTACACCAAGGTAAGATTGCTGAGATGAAAACTGGAGAGGGCAAAACGCTGACCTCGACTTTGCCAATTTATCTTAACGCGATAACCGGGCTAGGAGTCCATGTCATTACGGTTAATGACTATTTAGCAAAACGTGACTGTAATTGGATGGGTTCTATTTTTAGCTTCTTGGGACTTTCCACTGCTTGCATCATTCACGACGCTTCATACATTTATCAAGCCAAGATAGTTGATCCGGATGAAGTTAGTGTGGAGATGGAAAATTTACAACTGATTTCTCGCCAAGAAGCTTATGCAGCAGACATCACATATGGAACAAACAACGAATTTGGTTTTGATTATTTGCGCGATAACATGGTGCAAGATATGAGTCAGATGGCGCAACGTGAACCAAACTTTGCCATTGTGGATGAGGTTGACTCAATCCTTATTGATGAAGCTAGAACTCCACTTATCATCAGTGCGCCGGATTCAGAATCAACTAAACAATACCAACAATTTGCGCAACTTGTACCGCGCCTGAAACAAGATAGTGATTTTGCTGTGGATGAAAAAATGAAAACCGTTTCCATCACGGACACGGGAATTTCTAAGATGGAAAATTGGCTGGGAGTAGGTAATATTTATGAAGCGGGCAAGATAAGTTATGTGCATCATTTGGAGCAAGCCTTGAAAGCTCAAGTCATCTTTCAACTTGACCGTGATTATGTCGTGAAAGATGGAGAGGTTATCATTGTGGATGATTTTACAGGTCGCCTGATGCCAGGAAGAAGGTACAGTGAAGGTTTGCATCAAGCTATTGAAGCGAAAGAGGGTGTGCAGGTGCAAAAAGAATCCCGCACCTTGGCCACTATTACTTTTCAAAACTATTTTAGGATGTATAAAAAACTTTCCGGAATGACCGGAACTGCCTCCACTTCAGCGGAAGAATTCCATAAAGTATATGAAATTGATGTTATGGAGATTCCAACTAATAAACCGCTAGTAAGAAAGGACTTGCCGGATATTGTTTACAAATCAGAAAAAGGTAAGTTTGATGCAATTTGTGAAAAAATCAGAGAAATTAATAAATCAGGACAACCCGTCCTAGTGGGAACTATTGCGATTGAAAAATCAGAATATTTGAGTGCTCTTCTCACTCGTTTTGGGGTAGAGCATGAAGTTTTAAACGCTAAACAACATGAAAAAGAAGCGCTTATCATTACTAATGCCGGAACAAAAGGTGCGGTAACAATTGCAACTAATATGGCCGGGCGCGGAACCGATATTAAGCTGGGCGAAGGGGTGAAAGAGGTGGGCGGACTTTTTATTCTTGGAACCGAGCGTCATGAAGCGCGCCGTATCGACAATCAGTTGCGGGGACGCGCCGGTCGCCAGGGAGATCCGGGAGTGTCGCAGTTTTTTGTTTCGCTGGAAGATGAATTAATGCGTCGTTTTGGTGGGGACAAACTCATAAGTATGATGAACACCTTGGGATTACCGGAAGATCAGCCGATTCAAAATGGGATAATTTCTCGTACGATTGAAAACGCCCAATCTAAAATAGAGGGTTTTAATTTTGACATCAGAAAACATGTTTTGGAATATGACGACGTGATGAATAAACAACGCGAAGTTGTGTATAAAAAAAGGAAAGAAATCTTGAAAGCTAAGGACGTTAAGAATGAAATTCTGGGTTATATTAAAGATGAAATTGAAAGAACCGTTTCTTTTCATAGCGCGGAAGATCGGGCTAATTGGAACACTCAAGAAATTTTTGATGGAGTGAATAAGATTGTTCCTTTGGAAAAAGCGGTTCAGATAAAATTAGATGAAATGAAAAATGATAGCGCTGGATCTACGGCTGAAACAACTACGGCTATGGCAGATTATCTGATGGGTTTTGCCAAAGAGGCTTATAACAAAAAAGCTTTGGAAGTTGGAGAAGAAAATATGAGGAGAGTTGAAAGAGCAATTATTTTGCAAACAATTGACACAATGTGGATGGATCATTTGGATGAGATTGATTATTTGCGAGACGGGATTGGCCTGCGAGGCTATGGCCAGAGAGATCCGCTTATTGAATATAAAAGAGAGGCTTATCGGATGTTTTCGGGACTGATGGATAATATCCATTCTACGGTGGTGCATACAATTCTCAAAATCAGCTTGGCAGTGGCGCCTAATGTTGAAACTGCAATTCAACAGTCGGAAAATTTAAGCTATAGTGGTGGAGAACAAATTGAACAATTCGGAGCAGCCAAAAAAGCGCAAGATGAAAAAAAAGAATCCGGCGCGGGCGGAGGAGAGAAACAAAAACAATCCCCAATAATTAATAAAGACAAGATTGGAAGAAATGATCCGTGTCCGTGTGGGAGTGGGAAAAAATACAAGAAGTGTTGTGGGAAATAAAATAATTGTGCTATTATATAAAGGCAAAAATAAATTAAAAATTTACTAGACACTGAGAAATTATATGAGTTGGTTTTTTATTGCACTTGTCGGTCCTTTTTTGTATGCTCTGACAAATTATTTAGATAAAGTTCTCTTGGAAAAATATTTCAAGGAAAGTGGGATTGGAACTATTCTAATCTTCTCTTCTCTGGTTTCTGTGTTTGCATTGCCCTTCTTCTTCTTAATGGATAGGGCGGTATTAGATGTAAGTTTTGCAAATATTCTTATTCTCTCACTTAAGGGGGTGCTTGGTGTAGGCGTACTGTGGTGCTATTTGATAGCTCTCAGGGATGAAGAAACCTCTGTAGTGATAGTTTTTTATCAACTTGTTCCTGTTTTTGCAAGCATATTGGGATATATTGTCCTTGGAGAAATTTTAACTCGCATGCAACTGATTGCCATGGCGGTCATTATTTTTGGTACGACAATAATCGCCTTTGAAGTAGATTCGGATAATCACTTTAAGCTTCGAAAAAAAAGCACAATCATACCAATGTTCGCAGCTTCCTTTTTTTGGGCCTTAGGCGGAACAATTTTTAAAAGGGTGGCGCTTGAGGAAAATTTATGGAGATCTTTGTTTTGGGAAAACTTGATGTTTGTATTGGTAGGTATGAGCATATTTATTTTTGCGCGCTCCTATCGCGAAAATTTTATGTCGGCTTTCAGAAGTAATTCCAAAAATATTTTATCGCTGAATTTTTTAAATGAATCCATATATATATCGGGAAATGTGGCTGTTGCTTATTCATACCTTCTTGCTCCTGTCGGACTTGTATTGCTTATGGAATCATTCCAGCCAATTTTCGTTTTGATTATAGGCTTAGTGTTGACAGTTTTTTTCCCAAAGATAATAGTTGAAAAAATAGAAGCAAAGCATATTTGGCAGAAAATGATTGCAATCAGCTTAACAGGCATTGGCTCATATCTTTTAATTTTTTATAAATAATATTCAATGATTTGAAATTTTAATATTTTCTAGAAAGAAATAGCTCGATTAAGCTTATTTTAATATATTTAAATATTCTACATGATACCTGAGTTTCCAAATTTTAAAAAACTTGAATTACTAGACAAAAAAGAAATCGAAGAATTTGTTTCAAAATTCCCCCCGTATTCGGCTTTTAATTTTACTAATTTATGGGCGTGGGACATAAGTGCTGACCGTGAAATAGTAAAACTGAACGAAAATTTAGTTATACGTTTTACGGACTATAAAACAAAAGAGCCATTTCTTTCTTTTTTAGGCACTAATAAATGTAAAAAAACTGTACTCGCACTCTTGTCTTTTGCTAATGATTCAAAAATATCTCCAGAGCTCCGTTTTATAACAGAAGAATCGGCTAAATATTTACAGGCTGTTGATTTGCTTGTGAAAGAGGATAGTGGTAATTTTGATTACTTGTTTTCTCCACATAAGTTAGCTATGCTCCAGGGAGTAAAATTTAAAGAACTTAGGCAACTTGCTAGGAAATTTTCAGAAAAATATCCAGAAGCTATTTTTAGCGTAGAGGATATAAATGATTTATCGATACAAAAAAAGATTTATCTTATGTTGCGACAATGGGAATGTCGAAAAAAAATGCAAAACAAAACATGCAACTTGGCGTTTGAAGAAAAAGCGCTTTGTCGTTTGTTAAAAAATTCCAAGAATTATAGGTTGATTTTGACATGCGTTTTTTTACATGACATAATGATTGGATTTAGTATTGACGAAGCACTGCCTAATCGAAATGCGATAGCTCATTTTATTAAAGCTGATAATTCCTTCAGGGGTGTATACGAATTTCTCAACAGAGAATTGGCTGAATATTTAACAACTCTTGATATTATTTCATGGAATTGGCAACAGGATTTAAATATCAAAAATTTAAGGGAGGCAAAATTGGGTTATCGCCCGGTTGCTTTTCTTAAGAAATATACAGTTTCACTTAAAAATATTAGTAGAGATGATTTATAAACGTTATATAAAATAAAGTGTCGATATTTTTTGCGGAATCATTATTATTAATGTATAATATTAATATAGTAAATGACCATGGATATTAAACAAAATTTTCGTAATCATTTCTTTTTCTATATCGTTGCAGTTATTATTTTTATGACTGGTGCTTTTTCTTATTATCGTTTCATGATTAATCAAGATTATATTATCGGATATGAAGGTGTTTGTGATCCTGCTAAAGATATGAATAAATGCTTCAAGGGTTGTGATAATGACGATTGCACGGAAGTACACTACTACTCAAAGATGGTGAAGTATGCACCCGATCTATATAGGGAGTGTGGTGATAACATAATTAACTGCGAATCAGCCAGTTCGTGCCTCTCGGATGATCGCTATTGTTCCGTAGCGTATTGTAATTCTGAAGTTAATGGCGATACCTGCGCAGAGACGATAGGTTCCGATAATAAGGATAATGCGGAATAATAGTCTTTGAAAAATAATGAATAAATAATTCAAATTTATGATCTGCTATTTATTTTCAAATCCTTCATATTTTATATTTTCATCGGATGTTCCAGCCCTGCTATATTATTCGCATGTTCCAACGGCTATAATTGTATTCATGATTGGCTTTTTTGTTTTTTGGAAAGATAGACAATCCCTGATGAATCAGTTATTATTTGCTATTTCTGCCTGCTTTTCTATTTGGGTAATTTCAAATCTTATCCTGTGGACAAATATCCATAGCGACTTTATGTTATTCGTTTGGTCCTTCCTTCGTGTTTTATCCTCACTCATATCTATTCTTAGTATATATTTTATCTATGTTTTCCTAGAAAAAAAAGACGTATCCCTTTTACTTAAAAGTATTTTTTTGATACTCATAATTCCTATTATTTTTCTATCCTCTACTTATATAAATCTAAAAGGGTTTAATATAACAAGTTGCGATGCTTTTGCATTTGAAGGAGTCCTGTTTCAGTTTTCACGTGTTTTTTTTGGAATACTGGCAATGATTTGGATACTTTTTTTGCTTATTCGTAAATATCGCAATGCGGGAGGGAATTTTAGGAAACAGATATTGCTCATGGGGGTAGGAATCGAATTATTTCTTTTTTCTTTTTTTATAGTAACATTTTTAGCGGCATATCTTACGGATATGGGCATATTATCAGATTCACGACTTGAGTTTTATGGATTGTTCGGTATGGATATATTTATTGGTTTTTTAGCATATCTAATTGTTCGATATAAAGCCTTCAACATTAAACTCCTTGGCGCTCAGGCTTTAATTTTCAGCTTAGTTATTCTTTTGGGCGCAGAACTACTTTTTGCTCAAAACACTGTGAATCGAATATTGATTCTTTTAACGCTGGCTATTTCCATCGGTTTTGGATATATGTTAGTTAGATCGGTGAAAGCTGAAATCAGGCACCGAGAAAAGTTGCAAATTGTCAATAAAGAAATTTCTAAGAAAAAAAATCAGCTGGAAAAAATGGCAAATTCTCTGGAAAGATCCAATGCTAAACTGAAAAAAATTGATGCAACTAAAACTGATTTTATTAATGTGGCCTCTCATCAACTGCGTAAAATCCCAACACCGATTAAGGGATATTTGTCGCTTCTTTTAGAAGATTCTTATGGGGAAATTCCCAAAGAGCAAAGAGAAATTTTGGAAAAAATTAATTCTGCCAATGAAAGACAAATCAATTTAGTAAACGACCTACTTGATGTGGCAAGGTTGGAATCTGGCAAGGTTATTTTAAATTTCAAAAAGCAAGACTTAGCGGATATTTGTCAGGAAGTGTTCTCCTCGCTTTTGCCGGAAGCTGAGAAGAAAGGGCTTATTTTGGAATATAAAAAACCAAAAGATTCTTTGCCGGAGTTGATTGTGGATAAGGGAAAGATTTTTGAAGCCATTTTCAATTTTGTCGATAATGCGGTAAAATATACACCAGGTGGAAAAGTTGATTTGCAGATTAAACTTGATGACAAATCCAATTACAAAGCACAATCATTAGACGACGAGAGGAAGGTCCTTTCTGGTTCGGTGATACGTGTCACCGTAGTTGACACCGGAGTAGGCATCGCTAAAGAATCTCTTCCATATCTTTTTGCTAAATTTTCGAGAAATGACAAGGCCAAACTTAATGTCGAAGGAACTGGGCTGGGTCTTTATGTGGTGAAACTTATGATTGAAGCACATGGTGGTCGCACCTGGGTAGAGTCTCCTGGTGAGGGGAAGGGCTCATCCTTTATTATCGAAATCCCGGTTAAGCAACCAAAAAATATCGTGGCTGAAGATTGATTTCTTAAAGTCGTTAAATATTTTAAACAAAAAAATATGACCAAAATCATAATAACAGAAGATGATCCTATGATGCTGGAGATATATCAGAAAAAATTTTCCGAAGCAGGGTGTGATGCTTTTATGGCGAGAGGTGGTGAAGAAGCATTGGATATTATAAAAAAAGAAAAGATAAAAATTGTGCTTTCTGATTTAATTATGCCGGGAATGGATGGTTTTGAGTTAGTGATGACTTTAAGAGGTAAGGAGTATGATCCGCAAATTAAGATTATTATTCTAAGTAATTTATTCGATAGCAAGGGTAAGATTATGGAGATGGGGGCTGACGGTTTTTTAGCTAAGTATGAACACACTCCAACAGAAGTGGTCGACGAGGTTAAAAAAATTATCGGAGAAGAAAAAAAGATTTAATTATTGTAAAAAGAAAAAAGATATGTCAAAAATAATGATAGTGGAAGACGATCCGATGATGTTGGATATCTACAAAATGAAATTTTCCGAAGCGGGATTCGAGATTTTTCTGGCGGATAATGGTAAACAAGCTTTGGGGGTTATTGAAAGAGAAAAAATTGAAGTTGTCGTTTCAGATTTAGTTATGTCTGAAATGGATGGATTTGAATTGATTAAAACCTTGAGAAGCGGAAGGTATGATGCGAACATTAAAATCATCATTTTGAGTAACCTGTCTGACAGCGAAGGAAAAGTGCTGGAAATGGGCGCCAACGGCTTCATCACCAAATCAACCTATGTCCCGTCGGAGATGGTGAATGAGGTGAAGAGGATAATTGGAGAGGGAGATGTTCCTGAAAAATAAAAGATGAAACCTTTATATATTCTAAAAATTGGAGGTAGCGTAGCGACTTATAAAAATCGTCCTGGTTTTTCCGTGCGTCGAACGTTGCTTAAAAAAATAGCAAGGTCAATAAAAATTGCCAAAGAAAAAGAAGGCTTTGATTTGATTTTGATTCATGGGGCTGGGTCTACCGGACATCAGATAGCGCATGAGTATGGATTAGCCGGTGGGGTTGCTGGCAGTGAAAAAAAATTAGCTGCTTCTTTACGTTTGCGTATCGCTAATCAAAAATTAAATGGGGAAATTTTAGGGGCATTAGTTGATGGGGGACTTCCGGCAGTTTCTGTTCACACGGCTTCAGTAATCATTCAGAAAGATAAAAAAATTGAGAAATGTAATCTTGATGTAATTAAAGAAGCTTTAAAGCAAAATTGCATCCCCTTGCTTTATGGAGAAATGGTTTTTGATGAGGATCTTAAGATGACAGTTTGTTCCGGGGATATAATTGCGCCTTATTTATCAAAAAAAATGCAGGCGCGAAAGATATTTTTTGCTTCCGATATTAATGGCATTTATGACAAGGATCCATATTTACACAAAAACGCTAGATTAATAGAAAATTTAGATTTAGCTGAAATTTTCAAAAATAATAAAATTAAAATTTCTGAATCTCACAATATTGACGTTACAGGAGGACTCTTGGGTAAGATAAGAAATTTAGATTTTAAACAAGGAACTTCTTTGCAGTGCGTGGAAATTTTTAACGGGCTAAAGGAGGAGAATTATAGTTATATTCTTTTGGGAAATGAATTTCCCCACTCCAAATTGTTAATATAAAAAATAAGACGGCTCCTCGAGGGCCGTCTAGTTTAATTTTCCGAACAGTTGTTCGGAGTGATTATTTTTGAAATGCTCAAGAATGGGACGAACTTCGACGCGTATATATTGCGCCAGTAGTTCTTCCAGTGTTTTCCATCCAGCAAATACAATATCAACATCTCCTGGGACAAAAATCTTTCCAGAATTTCCTGAAAATAATCCATAGCCGTAGAAGATATCAATGTCCTCACGTCCAGGAATAGGGTGAAAGACTTCTTGAGCAATGTCAAAGAAGATAACTTCATTTTCCAAGATTCCCATTTCTTCCCTTAATAATCTCCTGATAGTGCCTTGAGGGTTGACATCTTTTTCTTCAAATGTCTCAATGGGGAAGGAAACCATTCCACTACATTTACTGTATTGAGGTTTGTCATTTAACTCCTTGATTGTATACAATCGAGGAACGCCGTTCTCATCAATGAAAAAGAGCAAAAATCCAACTCCTTTTGGAGCTTTTCTATCCATACGATACCTCCTTTTGACCGTACTTTTGATTGTCAGAAATGGTAACATAAAAATTATATAAAAGCAATAGAATTCATAGCTCAATATCAGTATCTCTATGGACTTGCTTTTTTCTTCTTTTAAGCTATAATGTGTGGGTAAAAATAATGAGCTTAATTTGACCTATGAAAAGAACATTGATTGCCAAGACGCTAGGATTAGTCGGAGAAAGAGTGCGAATCTCAGGCTGGGTGAGTGTCAGGCGTGATCATGGCAAGCTTATCTTCATTGATTTGCGTGACCGCAGTGGTCAGGTGCAACTGGTAATCATTCCAGACAAAGCTGAAGCTTATACGACCTCCAAGGAGGTGCGTGCTGAATTTATCGTGTCTGCTGTTGGCTTAGTGAAAAACCGTCCAGGCACGCAGGTGAAAGAGGACGATCCGCTAAGTGCGGTGGAAATTGAAATTGAAACGCTCGAAATTATTTCTCGCGTAGAAGGGGAATTGCCGTTTGATCCGAGCAAGAAAGATTTGGATGTGAACATTGCGACTATGCTCGACAATCGCAACTTGGCCATGCGTAACAAAAAAGTAAATGATATTTTCAAGGTTTATGCACAAATCCTTAAGTCGTACGGAGATGCCTTGCGAGAGAATGGTTTTTTAGAAATAAAAACTCCTAAAATTGTGAACGCGGCCACGGAAGGCGGAGCGAATTTTTTCAAGATAAAATATTTTAAACGTGACGCTTTTTTAGCCCAGAGTCCTCAGTTTTATAAACAAGCCGGGGTGGGTGCTTTTGAGCGAGTGTTTGAAATCGGGACGGTTTTTCGAGCGGAACCGCATTTCACCACGCGTCACGTTAATGAATATACGGGACTGGACGCCGAGATGGGTTTTATCGAAAATATGCGCGATATCATGGATCAATTGCAATCGACTTTGAAAAGGATAATGCAAGAAGTGCGTGAAAATTGCGCTGACATTTTGACGGAATATGCCAGTGGAGATCTTTTGGTGCCGGAGCAATTTCCACGCATCAAATTGACTGAAGCACTGGAAATTCTCAAAAAGGAATATGGTAAAGAAATAGAAGGATTGGATATTGATCCGGAGGGCGAGCGCTTGATTTCGCAATGGGCTAAAAAAACCTATAACAGCGATTTCATTTTTCTTACTCATTATCCGGTAACAGTTCGCCCGTTTTATACTATGCCGAGCGCCGATCCGCATTATACTAATAGTTTTGATCTGATTTTTCGCGGAGTAGAAATTGCTACTGGTGGTCAAAGGATTCATAATTACCATCAACTGGTGGCTAGCATCAAACGTCACCATTTAGATCCAAAAGATTTTTCGTCTTATTTGGACATCTTCAAACTGGCTATGCCACCGCACGGTGGTTGGGGGCTGGGAAGTGAACGCATCGTGCAAAAAATCCTTGGCCTTGATTCCATCAAAGAAGCCATTCTTTTTCCAAGAGATGTTAAGCGGTTGACGCCGTAGGGAAGTTTAATTTTGATTATTTGACAAGATAGCACTGTGGAAGTAGTGACGACTATTGTAAAATTGTGATTTCCGGTATTTTCAGTATCAGTTTGTTATCATTGCAGCAAAGGAGTTTACACTTTATGGATAAGAAAGTGAGCTTAAAATATCATCAACTATCAGTAATTTTTGGATAAAAATATGATAAAAAAAGCATTTTTAAAAGACTTTTTTTTAGTTCTGTTATATCCGGCGGGTATTTTATTGTTTCTCGTTTTTCTTTTTGCCGTTGCTTACTATACCGATTTCATTCCGCACAACCATTATGTCAAAGGCGATATTAATAACATTGTTTACGCCGAACCGACTCAGGAAGCGAAGGATTTCGATGTAGAAGGGTTTGTTAATTCTCTTCCGAGCGTAGAATATAAAAAAGTAGATTATCCAATTAAAGAAACACACACTTACGAATTCAATGGCTATGTCCTGACAGTGGATATTCCAGAAGGGTTTGATGTGTATGAGCTGGAGCATAAGCCTGAAGTTATTAATTCGACTAGTATCGAAGATTCGTGTGAATATATAGGTGGCATGAGTACTTATTGTGATGGGCCAGAAGGAGGTATATTCAAGGGAGCATTTGAGCAATCTGGTAGTATATTGTGTATAGATAGCGGAGATAAATCTTGCGGAGCTGATGGCGTTAGAATATGGCCATACAAATCAAAATATAAGGGGATCAGCTTGCGAGATGTATATATGCGCAGCTCGGGATATAAACAGACTAAATATGTTTTAAATGATATATTTTTTGCAGGAACCTCTAACGAGTACAACTCTTCCATGGGAGCACTTATCTCAGATCAGCAAGGAATTGGCGTATCTTCCGGCTTCTATTCCTCTAATTTTTCCAAAGATCTCTACTTTAGCATACTAGATTCCATAAAAATCAGAAAAAAATAAGCAAAAATATTCTTACTGCAGCACGCAAAATGGTTCGATAATTAAGATAAATTTTTTAAACAACAATGAATTTATGCAAAAAGAAGATATAAAAAAGATTAAAAAGAAAACAATAACGCTAGCGGGTATATTTTTAGTGCTGGGTATTTTGGTTGTTTTTGGTCTCGCCTTATATTTATCCTTTGGTTTTATGGCTAGATACGGGAACAAAAAAAATATGAGAGATAGACAGACTTATGGTTATTTAATTTCTGGCAGAGGGTGTAATGATATGACAGACGCTTCAGATGGTGAATTAAGGAAATATATTAAAGAGGATATCCTGAGCGAGATTAGCAAAAAAAAATTCAAGAGCATATTGACAGAAGAAAAAGAAATATATGAAAGGGGAGGAACTGGTAAAAATGACAGTTGTTATATTATGATTGATCGTGTTAGTAAAATTATTGATGGTATGTAGACACTTTTAATCGTTGTATATATAGAAAAGTTTGGCAAGGGGATCTTTAACAATTAAATAAAGGAGAATGAGATGGCTAAAAAGATGGTGTTTTGGATTGTATTATTTATTGCTTTGGGGACTTTTTCGCGAGTAGCTTTGGCTGATGTAGGGTCCTGCGTAGAATGCAGCGGCCTGATGGACGGTGCTTGTCTGGCAGAAAAATATCTTCCTTTTAATCAATTTAACACAGACTCGAGTTCTGAGCGAGAGTGGTCAGCTTTCGAGGGAAATTTTTTTGCCAAAGATAATATGATCGGCGTTCGTTTCAGATTAGACGATGAATCAAAGAGAACGCTTAATCAAGGAGGGCTTGGATTAGAGGTTGAAATTATTGAAAAAGGCGGGCATAAGTTGAATTGGGGTCTCCTTATTCACAATCTACCTAGCAACGCTAGGATTACGGATGATACAAGGGCACTTGATAATGGAGGAGATACCGTAAATGCGGTTTTAATTCGTAACCCGGAGAAGCTTAGTGTGGGAAAGGATTATTATATCTGGTTTATTTTTAGGGATTCAATTCCTAAAGAAGGGGTTACAATTCAGCCGAATATAGTTATTGATATTCACACTAGTTGTTCTGATTTTGATTTTATTTGTTTAGATGTAAATGATCCAGAAGCATGCGAGTATTTTGAGATGGAGACGGACTCATTTAGGCCGTTCGTCGCTTATCCAGATAGTAGAGAAGGCGTAATATGGAATAATAAAAAATCAAGTGAGAAATATACTCCCAACCTTCAAGAAGTTAATGGGTTTTGGTATGTTTCTTATAATATGAATCCATCCAATCTAGGAGGTATATATTATATTGCAACAAAAGATGAATCGGGTGCTGTTGTGAGCGCATATAACCCTCAAAGTTCCGAAGACTCCGAAACCGACCCCGGAACATCATCCGGAGACTATGGCAAAGTAACCATGTCCACACCAAGCAGTTCCTCTTCAAAATCGGAACTCTACGTCAAAGAACTGAAATTCAAAGACGAAAAGACCAAATATTATGACGATGAAACAGGCCATGCTTATGCCACAGCCAAAAATGTCGGGATAGACGCGCCCGACACGGACATTAAGATTAAACTTTTCCGCTTCAAAGGTGAAACTGAAAACGGAGACACGAAAGAGGTGGGAAGTGAGAACATTAGAGGAACGAATCTAAAATCTGGCGACAGCAAGGAAGAAGGATTTTCATTCGGCGCTCCAGATGACACTCGTAAATTTGATGTGTCAGTTGACATTTTCCTGCATTAAATCTAAAATATCATCAATGATCAGTAATTTTTGAATAAAACTATGACAAAAAAAGCATTTTTCAAAAGACTTTTTTTGATCCTGTTATACCCAGCAGGCGCTTTACTGTTCCTTGTAGTTCTTTTCGCTATTGCATATTATTCGGATTTCATCCCGCATAATCACTACGCAAAGGGTGATATTAATGACATTATTTACGCCGAACCGACTCAGGAAGCGAAGGATTTCGATGTGGAAAAATACATAGATAGTCTCCCGAGCGTGGAATACAAACATATCGATTACCCTATCAAGGAAACTTATACTTACGAATTTAATAATTATATTTTAACAGTCGATATACCGGAAGGGTTTAAAGCTTATGAATTTAAATTGGCAGGTAATCCGAGAGTAATAGACTCTACGAATATTGAGGATTCGTGTGACAGGCCTGGCGCAAGAAGTTTATGTACTGGGCCGAAAGACGGGATATTCAAGGGCTCTACAGTGTTTCCGGATAAGCTTCTTTGTATCGGTAAAAATAATAATATAGGAAATAATTGCAATGGTGATAGTATAAAGATAAGTCCGTATAAATCTCAGTATAAAGGCATTAGTTTGCGCGATATATATGTGAATATGCTAAGATATAATGAAGATAAATATATTGTAAGGGGGGTGTTTTTTTCTGGATATTGCAATAATTATAATTTTTCATTGGGAACATTGCTTTCTGATCAACAAGGCCTAGGAATTTCTACAGCATCTTTTTCATCTTCATTTTCAAGAGATTTACACTTGAGCATTCTAGATTCCATCAAAATCAGAAAAAAATAAGCAAAAAATATTTTTACTGCAGCACACAAAATGGTTGTGTATTGCATGAGAATGTCTTTAGTCCATTAAAAACAGAATAAGGAGGCAGCAAATGAAAGTGAGAATTTTGACTAGTATTTCTTTTGTAATGATATTTATGTTTTTGGCAAATATCGTTACCTACGCATCTAACCCTTCTGATTGTAGCAGTATCGATGTTAAATGTGTCAAAGATCAATTTGGTCTTAGTACGATTAATAAGGCTATTGATCCTTGGACTCCCGAAAAAGGCGCTGTTCTTTTTTACGGAGAAAGCAGAATATTTACGGCTTATCTATATTTTGATGGAACAGCTAAAACATTCTACGAAAACAATCCTTGGGCTGGTTTTGAGATTGATATCAATTTCCAAGGCATTAATAACTACACTATTCCCAGAATTGACCCGGATTCCGTAGCTGGCCCATCAGGAACAGATCCTTTGAGGGATACGATTATCGGAGACTGGAGCACCGCTACACGCGGGATAACCGTCACGCACCCATCTTCCCTGAAAGAGGGTTGGAATGTTTTTAGTTTCCAGTTGAAAGATGATTTCTTTGTTGATTTGGGCAATAATGTTCCCATTAAGGCTAACATCCAATTGGTTGCTAATGTTGCCAGTTCAAGTTTTATAAACACATTAACAGAAAGGAATGATTTTAGTTGGGTCGCCGAGTGGCTTTATAGATGGATTGTCATTGGTGAAATTGGAAACGTAGGGTCGCTTAGAGGCGAAGTATTTCGGTATTTTACGATGGATAATTTTCAGCAGGCATTGAGCGGAGATAATCCAGTTAATATTACCTCGTCTGACCAATGGCAGGGTCTCTGCTGGAATAGCTCTGATCCGGATATCTCCGCAAAAGAATGTGACTCGTCAAACTTTGTAGCTTTGATGAACGCGTCTTCTCAACCTCAAGACAACTCTCAAAAGCAGAATCTAGAGGGATTTATTGGACCGGTTCTAAATACCGGCGGAGGATATAATCCTCCTAATCCCGAAGCCTCCGAAACTGACCCTGGACAAACTAGTGGGGACTACGGCAAAGTCACCATGTCCACACCAAGCAGTTCCTCTTCAAAACCGGAACTCTACGTCAAAGAACTGAAATTCAAAGACGAAAAGACCAAATATTATGACGATGAAACCGGCCATGCTTATGCCACAGCGAAAAACGTCGGGATAGACGCGCCTGACACGGACATTAAGATTAAACTTTTCCGCTTCAAAGGTGAAACTGAAAACGGAGACACGAAAGAAGTGGGAAGTGAGAACATCAGAGGAACGAATCTAAAATCTGGCGACACTAAACAAGAAGAATTTGATTTCAGTATTCCGGATGACGAAGGAGTCTATCCATACTACGCGGTCATTGATACAAGTGGTGCAGTTTCTGAAGCCAATGAAAACAATAATCGCTTGGGCAATATCCGTCTCAGGGTGCATCATCGGCCAGACATCCATGTTAGTGAATTGACTTTAGATGACGGGCGAGCTCAATTTGATCAACAAGAATTTGTCAAAGGCAAAGTAACAGTCACTAATACCGGTGGAGAACCCTTTATTGATGTGCCGGTTCATTGGTATCTCGACGGCAAGCATATCGGAGACGATAATATGCGACACTGGAACATTGAGAATGGAGACGAAAAACACGAAGATATTTACGTTCTCATTCCAATTGTCATCGGAACTCACACATTTAAAGCCTGTGCCGAACTGGACGCTGATCGTGATCAAAGGGATAATTGTAAGCAAATTACTTTTCAGGTTGTTGAATCTTCACCAGCTCCAAGTTCTCAAATGAGCTTAATAGCTCCTGTCGATTTCAAGATTGTTGAATGAAACCTTTTTTCAAGAAACGCTCCTGCCTGAATAAGCTGGAGTGTTTTTATTTTGTAAAAATCATGATCTTGGAAAAAGATTGTAGTTGTGCTATTATATGGGGAGTAAAATAAATTCTACCCGGATATGGCTTATAACGTGAAATTGGAAAAATTTGAGGGCCCGATGGAGCTTCTTTTGGAGTTGATTAATAAGGAAAAATTAGATATCACGGAACTCAGTCTTTCCAAAGTGACGGATGAATTCTTGGAACATATTAGAAACAATGAAAACATCCATTTGGAACATCTAGCTGATTTTTTGACAGTGGCGGCGCGCCTCATTCTTATCAAATCCAAAGCTATTTTACCGATGCTCAAATTCAGTGAAGAAGAAGAGGAGGAAATTAAGGATTTAACATATCAATTAGCAGAATATAAAAAATTCAAAGAAGCCTCTTTAAAGTTGGGCGCGATGGCGGAAGAGCGTCATATTTGTTATTCGAGGGAAGGTTTTATCGGTGTTGCGCCGGTTTTCTATCCGCCGGAAGATTTGAATGCGTATGATCTTAAAAAATATTTCTTATCCGTACTTTCTGAGATTCCGATTGTCGAAAGATTGGAAGAAGAAATTGTTTCCGAAGTGATAACCTTGGAAGAGCGTATTAATGATTTAGAGACAATGCTGAGGGAAAAAGTTCAATCATCCTTTTCCTCTTTAGTGGAAAAAGCGAAGGATAAGGTGGACGTGATCATCTCTTTTTTGGCGATGTTGGAAATGGTAAAGCAAAGGATTATAATGGTAGATCAAAAAGAATTATTTGAAGAAATACAATTAAGTATGAAAAATCAATAATTATATTTTATGGATCAAGAAAAACTCAAATCAATAATCGAAAGCATCCTGTTTATTAGCGGAGAACCGGTAGAAATCGCCCGGATAGTTAAGGTGGCCGGAGTGGAAAATGAAGAGGTGGAGCAGGCTCTTTTGATTTTGCAAGAAGAATACTCCCATGGGAGAGGTCTCACTATTATCAGAAAAGAAGATTCGGCTCAAATGACCACTAGCGCAGAAAATGCTGATATCATTTCCGAGTTAGTAAAAAGTGGTATCCAAGATGGACTGAGCAAAGCTGCTCTAGAAACGCTTTCCATTGTGGCTTATCGCGGTCCAATTTCTCGAGTCAGTATGGAGGCTATTCGCGGAGTGAATTGCAGTTTTACTTTACGCGCTCTTTTGCTTCGTGGACTCCTGGAGCGAATGGACGACCCGAATGGTGGACGCTCATACCTTTACAAGATCTCTTTTGATTTTTTGAAAAAAATGGGATTGGAGAGAATCGAAAGCCTGCCGGACTATGAAACTCTTTCGCAAGACAGTCGCATAGAGAGTGTCTTGGAAGGATAATTTAAAATTTTTTCAGATGTTAAATATAATTTTTTCCATTTTAATAATGCCTTTTCTACCGATTTTTATGTATGGTGGATTGGGAACGTCAGCTAATCAGCCCATGGCCAAATCGGCTGAGGTGTTGGGGGAAATCAGTCAGAAAAATCCCGACGGGACTCTTTGTGCGCCGGATGATTCACAAAGTATCCAAAGTCGTAATCTTTTTCCACTCAGTCAATCACCTACATCGCTCATTCCTACTCGGAAGGCGGATTACGCGGATATAAAAATTTGGGCTGGTTCGACGGCAGTAGTTGATGTGGACAGCGGAACACTTTTGGAATATTCCAATGGCCGCAAAGAAACTCAAATTGCCTCGCTCACTAAAATTATGACAGCTGTTCTCACTGTGGAAAAAGTGAAGAATCTAGATGAGGCCGTGACCATCACTCAGACCGCTTTGAATGTTGATGGCACGACAGTTGGTTGCCCGACCAGCGTTTTTTGCAATGGTCCACGGATGAAAGCAGGGGAGCAAATGACTGTGCGTAGTTTGCTCACGGCTATGCTTTTAAATAGTGCCAACGACGCGGCGACAGCCCTGGGTATCCACATTGGAGGTTCTAAAGAGGATTTTGTGAAGATGATGAATGATAAGGCACAGAGTCTTGGACTCAAAGACACTCACTTTTGTACGCCTTCGGGACTGGAGATTGATGGCCATGAAGACGAATGTTACTCGTCCGCCTATGACATTGCGCGCATTGCTTCCTACTCATTGCAACATGAATTGGTTTGGGACATAATGAAGATAGAGGAAACTTCCGTAACTTCGCTGGACGGAAAATATATTCATCAACTGAAAAATACCGACAGACTTTTAGGAGAGATGCCTGATTGTATTGGTGGGAAAACCGGATTTACACCTTTGGCTGGTAAATCTTTGCTTTTGGCTGCCAATGATCCTACTGGTAAACACAGAATAGTGGCGGTAATTTTAAATGATGAAGATCGTTGGACGGATATGCGGAAGTTAGTCAGTTGGGTTTTTGATAATTATGAATGGAAATAATTTTATGGATATTTCTCAAGTACAAGACATCCCGGATGTGGTTAACGTGCTCAAGATTCTAGTCACGGGTTTTTTGGCTTTCATTCTAGCCTTTGCCCTGACACCACTCTGGACACATTTGTTGTATAAATATAAATTGGGTATTAAGATAAAAGAAAAGGCTGTGTCGGGAGAGAAATTGACCTATGTTAATGCTATGCATAAACACAAATCAGGCACGCCGACCATGGGGGGTGTTTTGGTTTGGTTTCCTGTTTTAATCTTAGTTTTTGTTTCTCACTATCTTTTTCCACTGATTTCCTGTTGGTTGGGAATTCGTTTTCTTGCCAGGTTGGATTTTTTGAGTCATTCCCAAGTGTGGTTGCCACTTTTCGCCCTGGTCTCAGCTGGAATCTTGGGACTGGCTGATGATTGGATGAGCATTAAAGGTATTGGGAAAAATAAAGGCGGAGGAATGAGATTTTTGGCTCGCTTTGGTTGGCTTATTGTAATTTCGGCTCTGGGTGCTTGGTGGTTCTATTACAAACTTGGTTGGGACAAGATTCATGTTCCGGCGATGGGAGATTTTTCTATCGGACTTTGGTATATTCCTGTTTTTCTTTTCATTCTTCTTTTTACCGCTATCTCTTCTAATGAAACGGATGGTCTGGACGGTTTAAATGGGGGAGTTTTGCTCATCGCTTTCACATCATTTGGGCTCATTTCTTTTTTGCAAAACAAAATAGATTTAGCGGCTTTTTGTGCGGCTTTGGCCGGAGCGCTCTTAGCCTTCCTTTGGTTTAATATTTATCCGGCGCGCTTTTTTATGGGAGACACTGGAGCAGTTTCTTTAGGGCTCACACTTGGGATTGTGGCGATGCTAACTAATTCCGCCCTGGTGCTTCTCATTATTGTTTTTCTTTATGTCATCGAGTCAGGTTCGGCCGCTATTCAGCTAACGAGTAAAAGATTTTTTCACCGTAAAGTTTTTTTAGCTGCGCCCATCCATCACCATTTTGAAGCCAAGGGTTGGCCGGAAACAAAAGTGACAATGCGCGCCTGGATTTTCACAATGGTGACCGCCATTTTGGGGCTCATTGTGGGGATTTTGGGAGCGGGACACTAAATAGGTAAAAGGTAAAAGGCAAAAGGTAAAAGGATTATAATAAATTCAAATTATAAAAAATATGGAGATAAGAAAAATACAAGAAGCGAATATTGAGAATAAAAAAGTTTTATTGCGGGTGGATTTTAATGTGTCTCTAGAGGACGGACACGTGAAAGAATCCTTTAAGATATCTGCTGCCAAAGAGACTCTGGATTATTTATTGTCAAAAAATTGTAAAGTGGCGATGATTTCACACCTAGGAAGACCAGATGGTAAAGTTAATCCTGAATTTTCCTTAGAACAGGTGGTGGTGGATGCGGATATCATTCTGGGGAAAGAGATAACTTTTGTGCCGGATTGCATCGGAGAAAAAGTCTCGGCGGCTTTGGAAAATTTAACCGATGGAGTTTTACTTTTGGAAAATGTTAGATTCTACGAAGGAGACGAAAAAAATGATGCAGATTTTACCAAGAAATTAGCAGAAAATTTTGATTTTTTTGTTAACGATGCTTTTAGCGCGTCTCACCGGGATCATGCCTCTGTTTCCGGATTGGCTAAACTTTTGCCTAGCGCTGCCGGAATGAGACTCCTTGAGGAAATTCATGAAATGACCATTGTCAAAGATCACCCAATCGCTCCAGCTGTGGCCATTATTGGTGGGGCTAAAATTGAAACTAAACTCCCGGTTATTAAATTTTTTGAAGAAAAATATGATTATATTTTAGTAGGTGGAAAAATTGCGAACGAAGCTATTGAAGAGAAAATGAAATTCAGCGACAAAGTCATCTTACCAATTGATTTTGTGGACGGCGGAATGGACATTGGACCTAGAACCTTAGAACGCTTCAAATCAATCATCGCTACTGCTAAAACAATTGTTTGGAACGGACCGACTGGAAAATTCGAAGAAGAAAAATATGCTGTCAGTTCCAATGAAATTTTAGAAGCGGTCGTTTCAAGCGGAGCCTTCGTACTTATTGGTGGTGGGGAAACCTTAGAAATCTTAGAAAAAAATCACGCCATGGACAAAGTTTCTTTCGTTTCCACCGGTGGCGGAGCAATGCTGGATTATCTGGGAGGCGCCCCGATGCCGGGAATAGAGGCGCTTGTAAAAACCACTGATTAACACTAATTTACGCATGATTTCACATGAATTTTTAGAGGACTCTATAGAGGACTCTATGGTACGTACCTCGGTACGTACTTTTTCCGAAGGTTTTTTGTTTTGGGAGATTGTGATATAATTAGAAAAGTATGGAGGTTGGAAAGAATAATAAATAAGAAATAAAGAAAAAAATATGTCTAAAATCAAAAAAATATTTGCGAGGGAAATTTTGGATTCGAGAGGGAATCCGACGGTGGAGGTGGAAATTGAATTGGAATCAGGGATAAAAACCAGTGCGGCGGTGCCAAGTGGGGCGTCCACTGGAACCTACGAGGCTTTGGAGTTGCGCGATAATGATCAAAATCGCTATGGGGGCTTGGGCGTTTTAACGGCGGTGGAAAATATAAACACGAAAATTGCGGAAATGGTAGTTGGGATGGAAGTGAGTGAACAAGAGAAAATCGATAAAGCGATGATTAAATTAGATGGAACGGAGAATAAATCCAGTCTTGGAGCGAATGCTATTTTGGGTGTGTCTCTTGCCACCGCGCGTTCAGCTGCATTGGATGAAAATATACCACTCTACGCCTACATTAAAAAGACCTTTAAATTCTCCGGCAATAAATTTACTTTGCCGATGCCGATGTTTAATATTGTGAATGGAGGAAAACACAGTGACTCCGGACTTTCTATTCAGGAGTATAAGCTAGTGCCCAATGGCATTAAGACCTTTAAAGAACAATTGCGCGCCGGGAGTGAAATTTTTCATGCTCTAGCTAAAATTTTGGAAAGTGAAGGCTATAGCGTTTCCGTAGGAGATGAAGGCGGTTTTGCACCTAAACTGGAAAGCAATGCTCAGGCACTGGAAGTGATTAATGCGGCGATTGTTAAGGCTGGGTATAAAAAAGGAGAGGAAGCTTCAATTGGAATCGACGCGGCGGCTAATTCTTTCTATGAAAAAGAAGAAGATCGCTATGTCTTTAAGCCGGAGAATTCTACGCTCACGCGCGAAATGTTGGTTAATATTTATAATGAATGGATTGCCAAATATAACGTGATTTCAATGGAAGATGGGCTGAACGAGGAAGACTGGGAAGGTTGGCGCAATATGAATGAAAAAATCGGTGGGAAAATTATGACTATTGGTGACGATTTGCTCGTGACTAACGTCAAACGTCTCAAAAAAGCCATTGCCGAAAAAGCGTGTAACTCGGTGCTCATTAAGGTCAATCAGATTGGGAGTCTCACTGAAACAATTGAATGCATCAAATTAGCTAAAAAGAATAAGATGAAAATTGTCATTTCACATCGCTCAGGTGAAACAACGGATGATTTCATTTCGGACTTGGCGGTGGGCGTGGGCGCGGAATATATGAAGTCGGGTTCGCTGTCGCGAGGAGAGCGGATTTGTAAATATAATAGATTGCTGAGGATTGAGGAAGAGCTAAGATAATTTAAAATTTAGCCTTTTAAACTATTTTTCTAATGTCTAAGATAAAATCACCAACACTTCTTGTAATATTAGATGGTTACGGTATTGCGCCTCCGTCGAAATATAACGCGATTACTCTTTCCAAACGTCCGACATTGGATCGGCTTTTTGAGCTTTATCCGCATACTGAATTGGGAGCGACCGGTCAAGATGTGGGATTGGAGGATAATAAGATGAGTGGTTCAGAAGCTGGACATATGAATATCGGAGCTGGTCGAATCGTGCCTCAGGATTCCTACTATATTACTGAGAGCATCGAAAACGGTAGCTTTTTTACTAACCCAGTTCTTATCGGTGCCGTGCATCAAGCGCGAGATTTCGGGAGTAATTTACATTTGATGGGACTTATGAGTGATGCAGACAGCCCTCACAGCGACCCGGATCATTTTAGGGCGATTTTGAAATTGGCGAAAAAAAATTCCGCAAAAGAAGTTTTCTGTCATCTTTTTACTGATGGACGAGATTCCTATCCAAGAAGCGCACAGATTCATCTCAAACGTTTCCAGAACATAATGAAGGAGGAAGGTATCGGCCGTATCGCAACACTCGCTGGACGTTTTTATGCTATGGATCGGTCTAAAAATTGGGATAGGCTTACTCGTGCTTACGAGGCCATCGCATATTCCAAGGGAGAAAAAGCTAATAGCCCAGAAGAGGCGATTGAAAAAGCGTATGCGACGGGACTTACTGACGAGTATCTGACGCCGACTGTTATTTATGATGGCAATGCTCCTATGGCTAAATTAGGAGACAATGATAGTGTTATTTTTTTCAATTTACGGAGCGATAGAGCCAGGCAATTTACCAAACTCTTCGTAGCTTGTAGCAAAAACTGTCTTTTATTGGATGATATGCCTACCATTTCTCGAGTAGAAAATTTATACTTCGCAGCTCTTACTGACTTTGGACCGGACTTGGATGTGCATACTGTTTGGCGCGGGCACACCCTGGAAGGAACGTTGCCGATGGCAGTTGGGAAAATGAAACAGCTTTATATTGCTGAAACGGAAAAATTTGCTCACATTACATATTTTTTAAACGGAGGATATGCTGATCCGGTGGACGATGAGGAACGAGTGATGATTTCTTCACCCAAAATTGATTCTTATGCCAAAATTCCACAGATGGCGGCGGCGAAAATTACGAAACATTTAATGAATAGTTTACAAAAAGAAGCTTATGATTTTTACGCTGTGAATTTTGCTAATGCTGATATGGTGGGGCATACTGGAGATTTAGCTGCTACAGTGAAAGCTTGTGGAATCTTAGATGATCAGATTAACATTTTAACCAAGGAAGTTTTGAATCGTGGAGGAAATTTACTCATCACGGCTGATCATGGTAATGCAGAGGTAATGTTTGACGAAGTGGTGGGACAGGCCAACACGTTTCACACGAAAAATCCGGTGCCATTTCTTCTAGTGGGAGATAAATTTAAAAACAAGAAATTTTCTACTGGGGGAGTATTGGGCAATATTGCGCCGACTATTTTGGAAATATTGGAAATTGAAAAACCACAAGTGATGAAAAGTGATTCGTTATTAAAATAATTTTAAAAAAAATGAATAAAGTTATATGTTTTGGATCGGCCGGAAAGGATATGTTTTTTCCGACCACTGAAGGAGAAATAATTAAAACACCAAAAGATGTTTTGAGTCAAAGTAAAATAGCTTTCGAATTAGGAGCTAAAGTTAGAGTCAAAGAAAGAGAAGAATCTCTTGGTGGATGCGCAGCGAATGTAGCCGTCGGCCTTTCTCGCTTGGGATTAGAGGCTTTATGCGCTTCTAGCGTGGGTGATGATTCTATCGGAAATTGGATTAAGGAGGAATTGAAAAAAAATCTGGTGGACATAGATCTTATTTCGGTGTCCATAGGGAAGAGAAGTGATTTTTCAGCTATTGTGGTGGATGAAGGGACAGCTGATCGGGTTATTTTTACTAATTATACTTCTAGTGGAGAACTTAATTTGAAAAATCAAAAAATTTCCGAGGCCGACTGGTTTTTTGTTAGTGATTTACATGGTAAGTGGGAAGATCAATTAGAAGCTATTTTTGAAAAGGCTAAGGCTGAAAATAAGAAAGTAGCTTTTAATCCGCGTGAAGCAGCTATACGTGAAGATTCAGCAGAGATCATTGAAGCTATCGGTCTTTGTGAAATTATTTTTGTGAATAAAGATGAAGCGATTGAAATTGTAGCCAACATGCAAGTCGGAGCTGATCCGGAAAATGTGAATAACGAACAATTTCTTTTGCAAAAACTTAAAGGCTTAGATCCAAAGGTTGTAGTTTTAACAGATGGCACGCGGGGCGCTTGGGTGAGTAATGGAGAAAAAACCTTTCATGCTGAGGCGCAAAAAGTGGTGGCATTGGATTCTACCGGAGGCGGAGATTCTTTTGCGAGTGGTTTTTTAGCCGCTTATATTAAAGGTCATGACTTGAGTGAATGTTTAAAATGGGGCATTGCCAATAGCGCTTCGGAAGTGCAATTCTATGGTGCTATTGAGGGGTTACTTATGGAGGATGAAATGGTTAAAAAAAGTGGAGAAGTAGACACAAAAGAAATTATAATTAATATTTCCGATACTTCTGCTAAAGCAAAATAAAAAATATGAAAAAAGATTTAGAAAAACTTTTTAACCCTAAAACAATCGCTGTGGTTGGCGCATCAGAAGAAATTGGTAAAGTGGGGGGTGTTATCGCGAAAAACCTACTTAATCTTGAATATGCCGGGGAAGTTTTTTTGGTCAATCCTAAGCACGCGAAAATCCTAGGTCAAAAAAGTTATTCGAGCTTAGCTGAAATAGAAAAAACAGTTGATTTGGCTATTTTAGCCATCCCGGCTAAGTTTGTGAACTCAGAGATTGAAAAAAATTCCGGAAAGATTAAAAATTATGTGGTCATTTCAGCCGGATTTGCTGAAACTGACGCGGAGGGCAAGGCGCGTGAAAAAGAATTGGTGAAGATTGCTGAAAAAAATAAGTTGAATATTTTGGGGCCGAATTGTTTGGGCTTTATTGTGCCAAGTTTAAAATTGAATGCTTCTTTCGCTGGTGGGTTGCCTGAACCTGGAAATGTGGCTTTTGTTTCACAATCAGGCGCCCTAGCGGTGGCGCTTATGGATATCGCAGAGAAAGAGGGTATCGGATTTTCCAGTATAATTTCAGTTGGCAATAAAATGCAACTCGACGAATCAGAAATTTTAGAATATTTAGTGCGAGACGAAAAGACTAAGGTGATCGGGATGTATTTGGAAGGAATAAAAAATGGTGAAAGATTCAAGGAAATTTCGCGTGTTGTTTCCTCGAAAAAGCCGGTCATTATTTTAAAAGCCGGGAAAAATGCGAAGACGCAACAGGCCATTTCTTCTCATACCGGAGCTTTAGCCGGAGATGATGAAATTATTTCGGCGGTTTTTAAAAAAAATGGAGTGATGCGAGCCAACGATTTGGAAGAATTTTTTAACCTGTTTAATCTTATCAGATACTCATCTGCGCCGGAAAAAAAAGGAGTGGTGGTAGTAACTAATGCCGGTGGGATAGGCGTATTGACGGCGGATGCTTTTTCTAAAAAAAGTATAGATTTAGTAGAAATACCCGACACTGTTAAAAGAAAACTGCGGTCATTTTTGCCCGCAGAATCTTCAGTGGAAAACCCAATAGACCTTTTAGGCGACGCTCAGGAAGACCGATATCAGAAAACATTGGAAATTGTTTCTAAGATAGAGTCTGTGGGAGCGATTATCTGCGTGTTAACGCCACAAGATCAAACTCCAGTTATGGAAATTGCGCGTTCACTTATCGCTCTCAAGGATAAGACGAAAAAAACAATCGTCACTGTTTTTTTGGGCGGAACGAGAGTAGACGCGGCTCTAATCGAATTGAAAGAGCAAGGAATTTGTAACTTTAATTTCCCGGATCAGGCAGTCAACGCCCTAGAGGATTATTTTAATTGGAATGAATTCAGGAAAAGAAAGATGAGAAAAACTCAGCAATTGATTAATGCTAAAAGAAAAAGGAGAACGCTTTCTATCATCGAAAAAACATTATTAGAAAAGCGAACAGCTTTATATTTTTCGGAAAGTGCACGCGTAATGGAAATGTATGGTGTAAACACTGTCCCGTACCAGGAAATTTTTGAAGGAGACGATGCGAGCACTAAAAAACTAAGTAAGCTTAAAAATCCGGGATGTTCTTTTCCTGTAGTTTTAAAAGTTGACAGTGACAAGGTTTTGCATAAGACGGATAAAGCCGGAATTATTTTAGGAATTGAAAATGAAAATGATTTACAAACAGCACTAGAAAAGATGAAGTTTAATTTTCCCGGCGAGCGATTGATTATTCAGCCGATGGTTCCTCGCGGAATGGAACTTATCATCGGGATAAAGCGCGATCCAAATTTTGGTCCGGTGGTGGTGTATGGGCTGGGAGGAATTTATACGGAATTTTTGCGCCAAGTGGATTATCTAGTCCCCCCACTCTCGATAGTGCAGATTGAGGAATCTCTTAAGAAAGGGAAATTGGGATTTCTTTTCTCGGGAGCGCGCGGTCAGAAAAGTTATAATATCGAGGAATTGGCCAAAATTTTAGAAGGAATTATTCTTTTGGCTGCAGAGGTGCCTGAGGTTAGGGAGTTTGATATAAATCCGATAATTATGTATAATGATGGAAATAATACCTTGGCAGTAGACGTGAAAATAATGATATAAATTATCATAATATATAGATCCAATGACTCGTAGGCACGTGTCACAAAATCTATGGATAAAAAGTCTATGGATAGAAAAATAAAAGTTTTAGTGGTAGATGACGATGACCCTATTCGGATGAACTATGCGGATATTTTTAAATCAGGAGGCTTTGAAGTGATTGAAGCCTTAGATGGCTTGGATGGTTTGAATAAGGCGAGTACCGAAGCGCCTGATGTTATCTTTACCGGAATTATTATGCCTAAATTGGATGGATTTTCCATGAAAGACGCTTTAGCAAAGAATGTGGCTACAGCTAACATCCCAGTTATGATGTTGTCGCATATGGGCCGTGAGGAGGATCGCAAGAAAGCTATTGAAATGGGAGTGAAAGAATTCTTTGTGCTGGGTATGATAACACCAAATGATTTATTAGAGAAAATTAATGCCCTATTCAATTCTAGAAAGTATAATTTAAATTTTAATCCAGAGGCTCTGGATGCACAAAAAATAGTGGATGATTTCCATTTAAAACCAGGTTTCCAATGCGAAAAATGTGGAAAGCAGAAAGTTCTTTCCCTTGAATCTTCCGATGTGATAAATAATGAATTTAAGGCTCGTTTCGTTTGTCCTAATTGCAAATAATTCCCACGAAATACGAATGTCTAGATTGCGAAATTTTTGAAAATAAAAATAATTACCAAAACAGGCCCAGCCTGTTTTTCGTAGTTTTATTTAGTTGCTTATGAAATGGTTGATTAAAAGTGAAAAAAAAGACGTAGGAAATTTTAAAGCTGGGAGATATCATTCGCTTATTTTGCAACTCTTGGCTAACCGAGGTATTTTAGAGGAGGATGAAATTGAGAATTATTTTAACTTTGATTATGAAAAATGCTTGGGAAATCCTTTCGAGATTATGGATATGGAAAAGACAGTGGCACGCATCGCAGAAGCTCTAGAAAAAAAAGAAAGAGTGGCGATTTATGGGGATTATGACGCAGATGGGGTGACAGCTACGGCGGTGCTGACGGAAACTTTGGCTGAATTGGGATTTGAGGATGTTATTTATTATTTCCCCGATCGCCAGACCGAAGGGTATGGTCTAAATGAAAAAGCCGTGGAAATTTTGCATCAAAAAGGAGCTAACTTAATTATTACGGTTGATTGTGGGATAACTAATGTAGCGGAAGTGGCCAAGGCAAAAAGTTTAGGGATGGAAGTGATTATAACGGATCACCACATCGCTCCTGATAAGCTTCCGGCCGCTTATACGCTCATCAATCCTAATATCCCTGAGAGTGGATTCGAATTTAAATTTTTCGCCGGAGTCGGTGTGGCTTTTAAATTAGCCGTGGGTCTATATCAAAAAATGGCACCGGAAAAAATTGAACAGTTGAAATGGGTTTTAGATTTAGTGGCGATTGGGACAGTGGCTGATTGCGTGCCATTGCTATCTGAAAATAGAACACTAGTGAAATATGGATTAGTGGTCCTTTCCAAGACTCGTCGGCCCGGACTTTTGGAAATTTTTAAAGTCGGGAAGATTAACATTTCAGAAGAAAAGATTCCAGACACGCACCAACTAGCTTTTCAAGTTGTGCCTCGTATCAACGCAGCCGGACGTATCGATCATGCTAGCGCTTCCTATGAAGTTCTGGTCGGGAACGACCCGGTTTCGGCGCGTATTTTGGCACTGGAATTGGAGGATAAGAATAAACAAAGACAAAAAATTACAGCTGAGATATTTCGTGAAGTACAAGTGTTGGCAGATAATTCTTTTAAGGATAGGAAATTTATTTTTGCTGAAAATGCTCATTGGCCGATAGGAGTCTTGGGATTAGTGGCTGGAAAGATAACCTCGGAAACGGGCAAGCCTTCAATGATTTTGCAACGCCAAGAAGGAATTTATGCTGGGTCGCTTCGGAGTGTGCCGGAAGTTAACATTATGGAGGTTATGAAACGTTGCACCGATTTGACTGAAAGATTTGGCGGGCATTCTCAGGCGGCCGGAGTGCGGGTGCTTCCAGAAAATCTACAAGCTTTTTGTGAAAAGATGTCTAGAGAAGTGGAAAAAGAATTTGAAGGCAAAGAGGCAGTTAAGGAAATTGAAATTGACTGTGAAATTTCACCGGAAGAAATTGATTGGGAATTTATTGGCGAACTTAAAAAAATGGAACCTTTCGGGCAAGGCAATCCCCAACCAATTTTTTGTGCCAGGCGGATGGTGGTGTGTGATTTGAAAATCGTGGGCAATGGTCAAAAACATTTGAAACTCTCTTTGCGTGGGGAAGCTGGTTCGCCTAAAATTTTTGATGCTATTGGATTTTCAATGGCACAAAAATTTCCGGATCTTAAAAAAGATGATAAGATAGAGATAGTTTTCAATTTGGAAGAAGATGAGTGGAACGGAAACAAAAAGATGCAATTCAGACTGATTGATCTCAAAATAGTAAACTAATATTTATGACCAATGCGAAAAACAAATGTATAATCTTTGATTTCGACGGCACTGTAGCCGATTCAAAAAAAGTTGTTTTTGGTATTGTTAATGTTTTGCTACAGCAAGAAGGAAGACTTAATTTGGATGAGGAATCTTTTAATAAATTAAGGGATATGTCTTCTTTGGACATTCTTAAGAGTTTCAATGTTCCTTGGTGGAAGTTGCCTTTTTTGATACGAAAAGCCAGACGCATGATGCGCGAGAAAATGGCGGATGTCTTTTTAATAGCGGGAATGGATTTGGTTTTGCACACACTCAAAGAAAGGGGCTATGTATTGATACTCCTAACGTCGAATGCTAAGGAAAATACGCGGTCTTTTTTAGAACGACATGAGCTTTTGGTTTTCGATGGGCTCTATTGTGGTGTCGGTCTTTTCGGAAAAGCACGCGTGTTTAAAAAAGTCATTAAAAAATATAATTTAGTAGCTGAGGAGGTTTATTCCGTTGGCGATGAGACACGCGATATTGAGGCAGCTAAAGAAGTTGGGTTTAAGAGTGTGGGAGTGACTTGGGGATTGGCTTCGAAAAATATCTTGGAAAAATTTAAGCCTGATTATGTAGTGGAAAAACCGGAAGAATTATTAAAAATTTTTTAAATAGTTATGGAAAAGATTATAATGTACACAGACGGTGGGTCGCGCGGAAATCCCGGGCCGGCCGGGATTGGAGTTTATTTCGAAACGCTCGACAAAAAATATGGTGAGTGTATCGGAGAAGCGACTAATAATGTGGCGGAATATGCCGCGCTTATAAGCGGACTTAAAAAATTAAAGCAACTCTTAGGAAAAGAGAAAACTAAACAGTCTGAAATTGAATGCCGGTTAGACAGTGAATTAGTGGTTAAACAACTTAATCACGAATATAAATTGAAAGAAGAGTATATTCAGAAAAACTTTATTGAGATTTGGAATTTGATGTTGGAGTTTAAAAGTGTTATATTTAAACATATACCGAGAGAAGAAAACAAAATTGCGGATGCGATGGTGAATGAAGCCCTTGACAATGAATGCAAACAAAAAAATTTATTTTAAAAACAATTTATGTTCAAAAAGAAAAAAACATACGTCATAATAATTTTGGTTTTGTCTATTATCTGGGGAGTATATTATTTCAAAAATAAAAAACCAGTTGTGAGTTACACGACGCAAAAAGCTGAGAAGGGAAATTTACTCAGGACAGTTTCAGTCACTGGGGAGATTATTGCGCCGGTGGAAGCGGACTTGTCATTTAAATTAAGCGGACAAATTGAAACTTTGATGGCGGAGCTGGGCGATCGCATCGAGGTAGGACAAAAGATTGCTACGATTGATAAGGGTACGCTTCCTTCTCAATTAGCGGCCGCCAAGCAGGAAGTGACGGCGCAAAAGCAAACTTTAATCAATATGGAAAGGCGTAAGGATATTTATAATCACTTTCAGAAAGAAGCCCAAACAGCGGCTATTAAGGCGGCTGAGGAAAGAGTCTCTCAAGTGCAAACTAATATTGATGAGACTACTTTGTATTCGCCGATTGCCGGAACAGTGATTAAGAAAAATGTGGAAGTGGGCGAGACGACTGTGGCTAATGCTGTGACATCTAATACATCCGTGGTGACCATCGCGTCTGATGGAGATTTTTTGACTGAAGTATCGGTGCCCGAGTCTGATATTGTGGACGTGGCTATTGGTCAAAAGGCTGAAGTGTCGTTGGATGCTTTACCATCTTCGGAAAAATTGTCCGCCATTGTATCGAAAATTGAACCGGCCTCGACTGTTATTCAAGATGTTGTTTATTATAAAATTAAGTTGCAGTTTAATCAGTCTGATGCGCGGCTCAAAGTGGGCATGAGTACAGACGTGAATATCAATACAGCTGAAAAAGATAATGTGATTATGATTCCGATGAGAGCGGTGAAAAACGATGGTGGAAATGACTATGTGGAAATTTTGAATGCAGATGGAATAACGACGAAAAAAGTGGATGTGAAGATTGGTATGAATGGGGACGATGGGATGGTGGAAGTTGCATCAGGACTAACCGGCGGAGAGAACGTGGTGATTTTGACAAATTAATCAGAACCACTGACCTGCCTCGCCGGCAGGCGGGTCTTCATTCGATTTTCCTGATTACACTGAAGTGAGAATAAAATCACTAATTCTTACCACTAATATGAAACTTATTATCCAAGCTCAAGGTTTGAGCAAGACTTATAAAAATGAAGGAGTAGAAACTAAAGCGCTTAGCAGTGCTTCTTTTTCCGTTGAAAAAGGTGAATTTCTTTCTATTATGGGTCCGAGTGGTAGCGGTAAATCAACCTTGATGCAAATTCTTGGTATGCTGGACCGTTCTACTGAGGGGGAATATCTTTTTGAAGGGCGTGATGTAACAAAATTCTCTGAAGATGAATTGGCTAAGATTCGTAATCAAAAAATTGGCTTTGTCTTTCAATCATTTAATCTCTTGCCGAGAACTAGTGTTTACGAAAATGTAGAGATGCCACTTCTTTATGATACAGATGAGTCGAACAAAAATAATCGGCAAAAAGTTTTGAGCGCTCTTCGAGCAGTGGGGATGGAACATCGGGAAAAATATCTTTCCAATCAACTTTCCGGTGGAGAAAAACAAAGAGTGGCGATCGCGCGCGCTTTGGTTAATGATCCGGAGATAATTTTTGCCGATGAGCCGACCGGTAATCTTGATTCCAAGTCCGGTCTACAAGTAATGAGAATATTGCAGGGACTCAATGATCGTGGACGCACCGTTATTCTCGTGACACATGAAACTTATACAGCGGAACATGCCAAACGAATCATTTATGTTAAAGACGGAGAAGTTGTGGCGGATGATCCGGTGAAGCATAGAAGAATTGCGGAAGGAGAGAAGGAACTTTTGAAATAATTTTTTTATGAATATCCTTTCCCCTATAAAAATTTCCCTTAAATATCTTCTGGCGGCGAAACTGCGCTCTTTTTTGACGATGCTAGGAGTGATTATTGGGGTGGCTTCGGTGATTATTATTATGGCGATTGGGCAATCGGCCCAAGCACTCATTCTTGATCAGATTGCGGGAGTCGGCTCGAACCTGATTGGTGTTTTGCCGGGAGCTTCTTCGGATAACGGTCCGCCAGCTGCGGCTATGGGGGTTGTTACCACGACACTTAAATATGATGATCTTGAAGCACTTTTGAATAAAAAAAATGTGCCGGAAGTCGAAGCTGGCACCGGGTATGTTTTGGGAACGCAAACGGCCGAGTATAAAGGAATTAGTCTGAGTACCTCTTTTTCCGGCGTAACTTCTGAGTATATTGAAGTGGAAAATACGGAAATAATGTCCGGTCGGTTTTTTACTCAAGATGAAGAGTCCAGTATGAATCGCATTGCAGTGCTCGGAAATACCGTCGCTAAGGATTTATTTGGATCGGCCTCACCACTTGGGAAAACTTTCAAGCTTAAAGATCAGAACTTCACAGTCATTGGGATTTTGAAAGAGCGTGGTTCTTCCGGTTTTGGTACCTCCAGTCAAGATGATTCGATTTATGTGCCATTAAAAACTGCCCAAAAAATTCTCTTAGGGATTGACCATTTAGGATTTATCAGGCTCAAAGTCAGAGATGCCGACTCGGTTTCTTCAGCGATTGCTAATGTCAAAACCACGCTTCGTGAACGTCATAATATCGATGATCCGGCTAATGATGATTTTTCTGTGCGTGACCAAGCTTCGGCCATGGAAACAATCAAAAAAGTAACGGATGTTTTGCGTTATTTTCTTTTAGCCATCGGAACTATTTCCCTTATTGTGGGCGGGGTGGGGATTATGAATATTATGCTTATTGCCGTGACACAAAGAATTCGTGAAGTGGGACTTAGAAAGGCAGTCGGAGCGAAAAATAGTGATGTGCAGTTTCAATTTTTGGTAGAATCGGTTTTCATTTCTCTTTTGGGAGGATTGGCGGGCATAGTTCTTGGAATTTCATTTTCATTTTTGGTTTCAGTGGTTATCAATCTTTTGAGTTATTCTTGGCCATTTATTATTTCCTGGCAATCGGTTTTTGTGGCGACGGCAGTTTCAGTGGTAATCGGTATTATTTTTGGATTGTACCCTGCTAGGAAAGCTGCCAAGATAAGCCCGATGGAAGCACTACGATACGAATAAATTCTGCGATTTGCTCGCAATGACAAAAATATGTTTAATTTTATCATTCCCTTAAAACTCGCCGTAAGAAGTTTGCGTTCCAATATTGGTCGCACGGTTGTTTCGCTTTTGGGTATTGTTATTGGCGTGGCCAGTGTAATTTTAGTTTTGTCTTTTGGGGCGGGCGTTAAAGATTTCGTCGTCGAGCAAGTTTCGGCTTTCGGAACTAATATTATGGAAATTGAAGTGAAGGTGCCGAAAGTTTCCAAAACTTCTACGGCTAACGCGGTGGGACAAGCGGGTGGGACACAAATCACTACTTTTAAACTCAAGGACGCTCAAAAAGTGGCGGAACTCAAAAATGTTGAAGCTTGGTACGCGATGATTATGAGTCAACAGGTGGTCAGCTACGGAGGCGAGAATAAACAGGCCATGATTATGGGGGTAACGTCCGGTGTCACCGAGGTGGACAAGAAAACAGAGGTGGAAAAGGGGGTTATGTTTAGCGCAGATGATGATGACAGCTTGCGCCAAGTGGCCGTCCTGGGCTCAGAAGTAAAAGATGATTTCTTCGGGAGCGCCGAAGCGGTCGGGCAAAATGTGAAAATTAAAGGACAGACTTATCAGGTGGTGGGGGTTTTGAAAAAAAGAGGCGCCTCCGGACTTTTCAATTTTGACAACACGATTTATCTGCCATTACAAACCGTGCAAAAGAAACTTACTGGTACTGACTATATCCAAGCCGCTATTTTCACCCTGAAAGATATGAAAATTCTGGAACTTTCTCTTCTTCAAGCCACAGATGTTATGCGTGATCAGCATAACATTGATAAACCAGATGACGATGATTTCGCAGTCAACTCCATTCAGGAGGTTTTGGCTATTTTGGATAATGTTTTTCTTTATATAAATATTTTGCTTATTGCCCTTACCTCCATTTCGCTTATTGTGGGCGGAGTGGGAATTATGAATGTAATGTATGTGACAGTGACGGAGCGAACGTTTGAGATTGGTCTCAAAAAATCTTTGGGGGCACTCCGCAATAGTATCCTCTTACAATTTTTGTTCGAAGCAATTTTTATGACAATTCTAGGTGGAATAATCGGACTTATTATCGGTTTTTCTCTTTCTAAATTGGGAGAAATCATTGCTGCCAATTTCGGCTTCTCGTTGCATTTCCCCGTCACCTGGTTTTCCGCTCTTGTCGGGATTGGTTTTTCCGCCGGCACGGGTATTGTCTTTGGGTATTTCCCGGCAAGAAAGGCTTCGCTCCTCACTCCGATGGAAGCGCTGAGGAAAGAATAGCATCTTCTTTTGTTACGTAGCATGCTACGTAACAAGCTACGTAATAAATAAAAATTAACCCCACTTGAATAATGCAAAATACTGCGATTCAATGGGGCGAGTAAAAAGATATGGCCAAAACAGAAAAGTACGTGCGAAAAGTTTACCCTGTTAAGTAACCAAAAAACTTAATAGGGCAAAAGTTGGTAATCACCCTAAAAAACAAAAAAATCGAGATTGTGGATTGGAGATGATTTACCGCGTGCTGAGTGAATTTCAATTGAATAATCTTATCAGGCGGTCTTACTTAAAGCAAGGCCGTTTTTCTTTATTCACAGTTAGGCTTATAAAAGCCCTTGCGAGATGTGGGTCGTGTGTTATGCTGTAGATAAGGTAAAAGGTAAAAATTAAAAATAAAAAACCCACTAGCGCAAAAAATTTTCAACAAAAATTTTGCGGGGTTGGGTTGATAAGCTGTATGGGAGGAGTTAACGGATTTTTTGCGCCTTATGCGTATTTGGGGATGATATATCTTTCAATACTTTTATTAATGAGTTTGAGTGCGGGCATGTTATTGGGAAAAATCATTAATAAAAAATGGACAGCTCCTTTAGTTGTTATGGCGAGTTGTGTAATTATTTATATTTTTGATTTAAATGTTAGTTCTTCGGTGATTACAGCATTTGTTGTTTCCGTCGCGTACTTCTATTTTTTCAGGAAAAAAAGGTAATAATTAATAATTAAAAAAATGAAAGAAAATAAAATATCACACCAATATTTATATATTCTAGTAATTTTTATTGCACTCGTTGCGTCCATAATCCCAATAGATTTTCAAGGCATAGAAAATTATTCCAAAGCCGAAGAAATATCTAATCTAGAAATAGCTAAAGACAGCACTGTTGTATGGGATAGCAACCAAAACATCAATGGAACAGTTACAATTAAATATGGAGGTACACTTATCATTAAAAACGGAGTAACTATAAGCTTTGGTCAACTCTCCCACATTGTTGTTAATGGCAAACTCTTTGTTAATGGCACAGTAAAAAACCCAATTTATTTCAAGCGCGCCGACCCTAATTTTGGATATTCCATTTGGATTAATCAAGGGGGAAAGGCGCTTATAAAAAATGCCGATGTCAGTGGAGCAGGAACGCAGATTTATCAAGTCAGATCTAATGTACCTTTTGTAAATACAGCTTATGCCGGAACTTATCATGGAGGCTTCTCAGTTAACGGCGGAGAATTGGAAATTCAGGGTTCGAAAATTCACAACAGTAAATATGGGATAGGAATTGAATATGGCGCAGATCCGGAAAAGGTGATTGTGCAAAGATCTTCCTTTATTAACAATGAAACAAATGTCTACAATGACAGCATAGAGATTCAATATGCTGATAAATATGCCAACTTTAAATATAATTGGTGGGAAAGCGCCGATGGACCAACGCATACTTGCGAGGGTAGTTATTGCTATTATGAAAAGATGTATGGGAAAATAGATTTTTCCAATTGGCGAGTAACAGAAGATTTTCATGACCCGGTGATTATTGTGCCGGGAATTTTAGGATCATGGAAATTAACAGATAACGGAGATTGGAAGATGGATCCAATTTTTAAAGCATACGATTCTTTAATAAATACGTTTAAGGATAATGGATACGAAGAGGGCAAGGATTTATTCCTTCTCCCTTATCAATGGAGAGCTGACAACATAGATACGGCTGGTATACTGCAAGAAAAAATTCGAAAAATTAAAGAAGATAATAATTGGCCGAAAGTTGACGTCGTGGCTCATTCAATGGGTGGATTAGTGGCGAGGCAATATATTGAATCCAATGATTATCAAAATGACATTGACCAATTGATAATGCTTGGGACACCTAATGAAGGATCTCCTGAAAATTATTTAACGTGGGCGGGTGGAGAATTGTCCGCCAGTAAGTTTGATGTTGTTGGAATAATATTAAATAAGATTTTCAAACAAGAAGCCAAAGAAAATGGTTCTGACAATATCTTTGAGTATCTTCATAACAAACCAATTAAATCAATCCAAGAATTACTCGCCACTTCTAATTATCTTTATGACACAAATTCTAACAAAGTGCGTTCCTATCAAGAGGGGGATTTTTATCCAAAAAATGATTTTATTGACAATCTTAATCTTTCTGAAAATTTACAGAAACTAAATAAGGTTTCTTTGATAAATATAGTTGGCAAGCTAGATAAAAGCACGACGATAAATGAAATAAAAGTTGGCAAACCTTCAATAGATGCAACTTCACAATGGGCTTACGGAGAACCAATTAAAAATGGATTGACATATTCCGAAGGAGATGGCACTGTTCCTTTAAATTCTGCTGAAGGAGTGTCCTCTGACGAGCAGATAGAAATAAATTCTGCCCATATGCAATTACCAGGAGAGGCTCAAGACATTGTGTATAAATCTATAACAGGATATCTTCCGCAGAAAAAAATTCCTCTTGCTGGAATTAACCAAAGACTTTTCTTTTTTGCTCTTTCTCTCATCGATATCCAAATCATCGCGCCAGATGGAGTACATTGGATTGGGAAGAATATTAAAAATCTGAAAGACGAAGATCAAATTGAAGGAGCATTTTACACCGGAAGTGAAACTGAAAATGAATTTGTTAGTATTCCCAATCCAGAGCCGGGAGAATATACGGTTGTGAGGCAGGGCACGGGAAATGGAGAATATACGGTTGAGATGAGTAATATCCAAGAGGCGCAAGATGGCTCTGGGCAAGCGTCCGAATCCACCACAGCCATCACAGGAAACACTTCCGAGGGAAAAGAAGAAGAATCAAATGTAAAAGTTAGTAGTCTGATTATGAATGATGAAAACACTGCTGGGACAAACGATGACAGTAGCGATGACGACAGTGAGCATAGTAATAAAAGTAAGAAGAAAAAAAGCACCTCATCATCAGATATTTCATCAGCTTCCGGAACAACTGAAAATTCCCTGATCCTGGAAAAATGGAACATTGATCAAAAACTTTTTCCCAATAAAAACGTGAGTAATTTTAATATAAATAAGGAGGATGAGAAGGGAGAAACGCTTGACGCAAAAAATCCAATCGATCAAAATGGAAGAGGGAATACTTTTTTCTGGCGCATTACTGTTGGTTTTTTAGTTGTACTGGCAGTACTTTTAGGCAGAAGGATATATCTTCGACGACGCAAAAATAATTCAGCATTTAATTCAGGAATTAATTCATGAATTAAAATATTAAAAACAAAAACCCCATCGGCAAAAAAGTTCCTCAAACAAGAAAAAAGCCGGTTTTAGCTCAGGCATTGACAAACCTGAGTTAATCATATAACATAGATGAGTAACTGATTTTATCCGAGTTAGCTTGGATTTTTATTAATATTATGTTGACTATTAGATTTGCGAGAGTTGGTAAGAAGAATAAGGCACAATACAAAATTGCCTTGCAAGAAAAAACAGCGGCTCCAGGAGGAAGACACGTGGAAATTTTGGGTTCTCATGACCCACACCTTAAAGCTACCGTTTTGAAAGAGGATCGCATTAAATATTGGCTTTCTAAGGGAGCGCAGGCATCTGATACCGTGCATAATCTTTTAGTGAGCAAAGGGCTTATCACTGACAAAAAGCGAGTAGTTAAGGTTCCGGCTAAGAAAGTAGAGGAAGTACCAGTCGAGGCTGTAACAGCTGAAGTTAAACCTGAGGCGGAAGTTAAGGTTGAAGAAAAGGTTGAAGAAAAAAAAGAAGAAGCTCCTAAAGAAGAAGTTAAGACCGAAGAAAAGAAAGAAGAAGCTCCTAAAGAAGAAATTAAAGCAGAATAATTGAAAATTTTATAGATAATATTTTCCGCAGAAAGTGAGCATAAAAGTAAGCCTCACCTAGGAAATGAAAAAGTTTAAAACTTTTCATTTTGGTCGACTGCGGAAACGCAGTTTTTATTTTTATCAAATAAATTTATGCAGACAAAAGCACAGAAAAAAGAATTAGTAAAAAATCTCACCGAAAGTCTGAAAAATTCGAAAGCCGTGGTGTTTTCCGATTTTAAAGGACTGAAAGTGAAAGATATGACCGAGCTTCGCAGTCAATTGCGAGAAAAAGGTGTCGATATGAAAGTGTTTAAGAAAACTCTTTTGACCATCGCCCTAAAAGACGCCGGCGTGGAATTGGACGCGAACAAGTTTAAGGGTCAAATCGCAGTAGCAGTGGCTCGTGAAGATGAGGTGGAGGCAGCCAAGATCATTGCGAAGATGGCTAAAGCCAATGACAATCTGAAAATCGTGGGAGGTCTTATTGGAAAAAATATTTTGTCAGACGAAGAAGTGAAGGCTTTGGCAAAACTACCAAGCAAGGAAGAAATGTTGGCCAAGTTGGTCGGAACCTTGAATGCTCCAATTTCCGGATTTGTCAATGTGCTGGCTGGAAATTTGCGCGGATTGGTGCAGGTTTTAAAAGCAGTAGCAGAATCAAAAAATTAAGTAATAAGTAAATAAGTAATAAATCAAACATATGGCAGAAGAAAAAAAAGAAGCAGTAGAAGTACCGGAAAAATTTAAGAAACTAGTGGAAGAAGTGGAAAAAATGAGCGTTTTGGATTTATCCGAGCTCGTGAAAGTGCTTGAAGAAAAATTTGGTGTTTCCGCCGCCGCCCCAATGATGATGGGAGCTGCTCCTGCTGCTGAAGCTGGTGCCGCCGTGGAGGAAAAGAGCGAATTTGATGTGGAAGTGACCGCTTGTGGTGCTTCTAAAATCAATGTTATTAAAGCTGTGCGAGAAATTACCGGACTTGGCTTGAAAGATGCTAAAGATCTAGTAGACGCCGCTCCAAAGGTTATCAAAGAAAAGGTTTCTAAGGAAGAAGCTGATACTATGAAAAAGAAATTGGAAGAAGCTGGTGCAACTGTAACTTTGAAATAATTTTTTTTGAGAAGAAGTTCACGAAAAAACCGCCTGAGGGCGGTTTTTTTTGTTCTGAAGATGATCGTCAAAAATTCTAAGCGAGCGCGTAAGCCCCAATCTCTTTACGCTAAATCTTTCTTCATTCTCTCAAAATCTTCTTTGGTGATTTCGCCTTTGGCGTAGCGTTCTTTGAGGATGGACATAGAGTCGTCTTCCTTGTTATTATGGTGGCATCCTCCCGGGCCACAATTGTGCCAGGTGCGACCACGCATAACGGCGACAATGAGCCAAATGATGACCACCCAAAAAATTATATTCAATATCCAACCAAAACCAAACATTCCGCCATAACCATAATATTGTCCCATCATATTTTTGAAGTTAGTTATTATTATACTATACGTAATACTGATATCGGGGATAAAAATTTCCATGATAAAAATACCTATGTCCGTACCTACGCACGTAGGTACGAGTGTAATTTTCTAAGAGGAATTATTGGTTTGACCTTTATTCAAGCCTGTGATAATATGTGGTAGGCTCGAATAAAAGTAAAATTTATAAGAGAAAATGAGCAAAAAAAGAACGATTGTTATTATTGCAGTCATAGTCATGGTTGTTATAACTATAGGTATTTTTGTGTTGCAAAAAAGATCAAAAATTACCGTTAATCAAAATAAAGCGCGACAATTAATTAAATTGGGCGATGAAAATGCGGACTGGCAGTTATTTAGTGATGATAGTATTGGAATTAGTGTAAAAATTCCAATGAACTGGGAGAGAAAAATATCAAGCAGTAGTGATAAGAGTATTATTGGGGGATTTATTGCTGATAGAAAAGGAGCTCTCCCGATTAGTGATGAATATACTCCACATGGTGTTGCTGGTGGAGATTATAGTTTTACTGTTATGGCCCGTGATAACAAATCTGATGAGGCTAAAAATTTTGAAAACTACCTAAATAATCCAGATAAATATTTGTCTAAAGTTTCCTTTGGCAACAAGGTTATTCTTCAAGATGGGACCGTAGCACTTAGGAATGTCATAGAGGGTCCTGGAAAAACTTTTAATGAACAAAGAGGCAATAATATAACCTATGCTTTTGAAAAGAATAATAAATATTATGAAGTTTATATTGTGTATGATGGAAATGGAATGTCTAGTGGGATGGGAGAAGAAATTCTTTCAACTTTGAAATTCACAAAGTAATTTAGATTCAAGATTGAATGTCTATTTCTATTTTTTCAAACAGGATGATCTGAAAGAAATCAGTATTTGCAAATAAAACCAAAGAATCAATAGGAGGTCAAAATGAAGTTTCTCAAGATTGGTATTCTAGCGATTTTTCTCAGTCTTTCAGCTTTGGCAAGTTTTGCCTTAGCCGGAGGATGTGGAAGTCTAATTTACATCGACGATGGCAGTGGAGGTAGTAGTTCCGGAAGCAGTTCCGACACTTGGAAAAACGAACCTGCCTATGTCCCAATCACAGACAGCACAAGTAGTTCCGGCGGCAAACCGGATTTTATTGTGAAAGAAATATGCATCAAGCACAAAAATTTGACCTTTATTCAAGCCTATGATATTATATGATAGGCTAGAATAAGAGCTAATTAATGTTAAGAAATATGAACAAGAAAAAAATTATTATTATTTCAGTTGTTGTTTTGGCTGTACTCGCTATCGGAGCGGGATTTTTGGGGTGGAAGAAAAGTGAGATTAAGAAGCAGGAAGCGGTTAGAATGCAACAAGAACAGGTAAAGAAACAACAGGATGAATTAGGAAAGCAGATGGTAGAAGTTGATACGAGTGATTGGAAGACGTATAGGAATTATGAGCATGGGTTTAAGATAAGATATCCGAAAAATATTGCTGTTACTGATTTTACTACAGAGAGTATCGTTTTTAAGGACAAAGAAATCGGTCATTGGGCATATGGATTGGATATTGTTCCGAATAAAAATAATATAACTCTAGATGATATTGATGACATAAAAAAAGAATTTAAGATTCAGGGTGATGTAAACATTGACGATATTGTGATTGATGGTGTTTCAGCTAAAAAATTTCTATTTAAAGACTATAATGACTATGGTAATTCTAATATATTTTTGATATATAAAAATTTTATTATACGTATCGCGGGAGATGAGGCGCATGGAAATGATAAGGAATATTATGCTTTCGTGAATAGTTTAAAATTCGACAAATAGAATTTAATATATAGTAATATTGGCTCTTTAACAATAAAATATAAAAGGAGGTGATAAGTATGTCAGAATAGAAAGTACGCAGTTAATTGGCTAGTGTGTGGATGTAAGTAATCTTAAATTTTTCTGAGGAGGACATAAAATGACTTGCTTTAAGCGATTAATGGGTATAATGTCAATTGTTATACTTATACTTGTTTCATTCTCCAATCTTGCAGTATCTGCGCAGACATTCACATGCACTAAAGGAGTATTTCGTGATAGCATAGGAAAAAACAAAGGAGATGTTGATGGTCAGTGTGTTATGTATGTTAGATATGAAACAGGCATATTATCTAGCGGATGTAATGGTGAGGCTTGGAGATGTTATCAGGAGGCTATTACTGCTGGATATACCGTAGGGCAAAAACCAAGAAAATCAGCAATTGTTGTTTTCAATAAGGTAGGTACTGGCGCTCTCTCTGTTGGGCACGTCGGTATTGTTAAATCGGTTGATGGTAATAAAATACTTATTAGGGATTCCAATTGGGTTGCTCCTTACACTGTCGGAGAACATCAGGAGGATATTACCGAGCGTGATATTTTAGGCTATATCTACTGCGACGGGAAATCAGAAGAAAGTCAAACTGAAAAAATCCCTTTCCGTCTCTTGTTCAACTTGGCCTGGTACCCAGCAGATAAGACGTGCGTCAATGCAGAGAAGTGGATCCTGTCAGGTTCGAATGGACCGGAAACTTTCACTTCAAACGGCGTATGCTACTCTCAGTTCAGCAGTTTGGATTATGCATGGTGGTGGGATATTGTTTTCGGCTCAGGAGATCTTACCGAAATTAACGTTTGTAAGTAGGATAAACTATCAAGCAGGAGGTTAATATGGGATTAGCAAGGATAGGAATTCTCGCAGCTTTTCTAGTTTTTGTTTCTATGCAAGAACTCTCTCACGCAGGAGATTGCGGAAGCATAATCTATATGGATGTCGGCAGTAATGGAAATAGCAGTTCCGGAAGCAGTTCTGACACTTGGAAAAACGAACCTGCCTATGTCCCTCCATCCGATGGGTCAAGTAGTTCCGGCGGCAAACCGGATTTTATTGTGCCCGAACTCTACGTCAAGAATCATAAAGCGGTTTTTCGTCCCGGTGAAGATATGAAAATAATGGTCCGGGTCAAAAATATCGGTAATGCGACGCCCAATCATGACGTAAAGATAAAATATTGGCGGTCGGACGGATATCAAATTGATCCTAAAGATGATCGCAAAAAAATCGATACGGACAACATTAAAAGTAGCAATCTTGACCCTGGGGGAGTTTTTATTTTTCTCATAAATTGGCTATAATAAAAATACCTATGTCCGTACCTACGCGCGTAGGTACGAGTGTAATGATTAATCAAAACAAATTGGAACTCTTTACATCACTTTATTATAAAGCTATTATTTAAATATGAAAAAAAATACTATCATTCTTCTTGTAGGAATATTTTTAGTTGGGCTGGTTTTTGCCTTGGCGTATAAAAATAAAGGGCAAAAAAATACTTCTCCCACTGATGGAAAATTATCAGTGGTGGCCAGTTTTTATCCGCTCTATTTTTTCGCCTCGAGTATTGGAGGGGATAAGGTGGTGGTGACCAATATTACTCCATCAGGCGCGGAACCGCACGACTTCGAACCGACGGCGCAAGACGTGGCCAAAATGGAAAACAGCCAACTTATCATTTTAAACGGCGGGGGATTGGAGACGTGGCAAGCTAATATTGAGAAAAATATTGATAGCCAAAAAACTAAAATTGTCATAGCGGGAGAAGGTCTAATTAATCTTCAAATGTCGGAAGATGGTAAGGGCACGAGTGATCCGCATATTTGGCTTTCGCCAATTCTAGCCAAGCAAATGGCGGACAGAATTTTAGCAGGATTTGTTTTGATTGATCCGCAAAACGAAAATTATTATCAGTCTAACGCGGACGCGCTGAAAAATAAATTGGATGATTTGGACGCGCAGTACAAGGCGGGCTTGAAAAATTGCGCTAAAAAGGATATCATTACTTCTCACAGTGCTTTTGGCTATCTGGCGGAGGCCTATGGTTTGAATCAACTTTCCATTGCCGGACTTTCTCCGGACGCTGAGCCATCACCTTCGCAATTAGCTGAGACGGCTAAATTTGCCAAAGAGAATGATATTAAGTATATTTTTTTTGAAAGCCTGGCCAGTCCGAAACTTTCTAGTACTCTGGCCAACGAAATTGGGGCCAAGACATTAGTTCTTAATCCGCTAGAAGGTTTAACTAGAGAAGAAGAGACGCAAGGAGAGAATTATCTGACGGTTATGCAAAATAATTTAACTAATTTAGAAACGGCCCTTGAATGCGTAAACTAGACCCCGTTAAATAATGAATAAAAAAATAATGGGCGATAGAAGAAAATATTAAAAAATGTATGCTTGAGGAAAAAAAAGGAAAATTTAACAGGGTAAACCACCACAAAAACATCATTGAAGTAGAAAACATTTCTTTCAGCTATCCCGGAGGGGAGAATGTTTTAGAGGACATCACTTTAGCGATTCATCAAGGTGACTACATTGGATTTGTTGGCCCTAATGGAGCTGGGAAAACCACTTTGCTCAAGGTGATGTTAAACTTACTCACTCCGCAAAGTGGGAAAGTAAAACTTTTTGGAGTGGAGACGCGAGATTTTCGCGATTGGCGTCGTATTGGATATGTTCCGCAAAAAGCAGTGAACTTCGAAGCTAATTTCCCAGCTAATGTCTATGAGGTGGTTTTGATGGGGCGTTATTCCGCTAAAAAAATACTGCAAAGAACTTCCAAGGAAGACAAAGAAGCGGTCAAAGAAGCCTTGCAAAAAGTTGAAATGTGGGAATTTAAAGATACTCTAATTGGGGAGCTATCCGGCGGACAGCAACAAAGAGTTTTCATTGCTCGAGCTTTGGTTAATAATCCTGAAGTTTTGTTTTTAGATGAACCGACTACCGGAGTGGATAAGAAGACGCAAGATTATTTTTATACGCTCTTGCAAAAAATCAACCGTGAACTGGGCATTACCCTTATTTTAGTTTCGCATGATATTGAAAGATTGACCCAAGAAGTGATGCACATTGCTTGCGTAGACAAAACTCTGACGTGCCATCTTTCGCCGGAAGAATATCTGTCCGAAAGTCAGTCGCTTCATTTGCACGGAAAAGACGTTAGGGTTATAACTCATCATCATCATAACTAAATGATTACTCAAATTTTCCAATATGGTTTTATGGTGCGCGGACTCGAAGCGGGGATTATCGTGGCGATTGTTGCTCCAATCATCGGCATCTTTTTGGTCCTCAGGCGTTATTCTCTGATTGCTGACACGCTCGCTCACGTCTCTTTGGCCGGGATAGCCATCGGACTCCTACTGGGCGTCAATCCAGTTTTGACTGCCCTAGGTACAGCCGTAGTAGCTTCCTTGGGCATTGAACGCCTCAGAAATTCTAAAAAAGTCTATGGAGAATCGGCCTTGGCCCTTTTTCTTTCCGGTTCATTGGCCTTGGCGGTGGTGATTTTGAGTTTGGCGCATGGATTTAACGCTAATCTATTTAGTTATCTTTTTGGCAGTATTATTACTGTGACGTCTGGAGATGTGTGGGTAATTTTAATTTTAGCTGTTATTGTTATTTCAACGCTCAGCGTTTTTTATAAACCCCTGCTTTATGTAACGTTTGATGAAGAAGCGGCCAAGGTGAGTGGCGTGCCGGTGCGTCTAGTGAACACAGTGCTCATCCTTTTGGCGGCTATGACAGTTGCCTTGGCCATCCCGATTGTTGGGGTGCTTCTTATTTCGGCGCTCATCGTTATTCCGGTTCTAAGCGCAATGCAACTTAAAAAAAGTTTTTTAGCAACTATAATCTATGCAGAAATTTTTTCCCTGGTTTCTGTTATTTCCGGAATTATATTTTCTTTCTATCTTAATCTTTCTACCGGAGGGACGATTGTCTTAATTATGCTTACGATCTTTTCAGGTATCTTTTTTGTAAAATCATTGGAGGGATGAAGATTGTGAGTGGATATCTAATTGGGCAGAAAATCTTTTTTGTGGTATGATTATTTATATGAAAAAAGAATACTCTTGATTGTTTTTATATAAATCATTTTAAATAGGGGACAAAAATGAAAAATAAAAAATCACTCGACACGGCCTATTTTTCTATGGAGGTCGCGTTCAAAAGCGAAGTGCCAAATTATGCCGGTGGTCTGGGAGTTTTAGCGGCAGACATATTATACTCCTCAGCTGACTTAGGTCTTTCGATGGCCG
>JBBREE010000004.1:0-48744 GCA_038203255.1 Candidatus Moraniibacteriota bacterium
CAATCATCTCCAGTGCTTCTTCGGCCACCGCTGCATTTATGATAGCATGATTTTTTATTTGAGAAAAATCTCGCACTCTTTTCAAAAGGCGATTGGCTACACGCGGAGTAGCCCTCGCGCAAGTGGAAATTTTTTCAAGACCCGTTTCATCAATGTCCACGTTTAAGATACGTCCAGAGCGCTTTAGAATTTTTTTGATTTCGTCATTATTGTAAAACTCCAATCGATGCACGGCGCCAAAACGATTACGGAGTGGATTGGAAAGAGAGCAGAGCTTGGTAGTGGCACCGATTAGGGTAAACTTAGGCAAATCAAGCTGAATGGTTCTGGCGGATGGGCCCTTGCCAATAATGATGTCTAATTTATAATCTTCCATGGCCGGATAGAGAATTTCTTCGATGGATTTATTCAGGCGATGGATTTCATCTATAAAAAGAATGTCGCCGTCTTGCAAGTTGGTCAAAATTGAACCGAAATCGCCGACGCGCTCAATGGCCGGGCCGGAAGTGGTTTTAATATTCACGTTTAATTCGCGGGCAATGATATTGGCCAGAGTGGTCTTGCCGAGTCCTGCCGGGCCATACAGAAGAACATGTTCAATGGATTCTCCTCGGTGTTTAGCGGCTTGAATCAAAATGTCCAGGTTTTTCTTAACTTTTTCCTGACCGACATATTCTTCAAATCTCTGAGGACGGAGCGTCAAATCAAAGCTTAAATCTTCCGGTTGTTCGTTGGATGTAGTAATCATATTGTTATTATATCACTCCTTGACAAAAAAACCAAGCTATGCTACACTCGAAAGTCATCCAATTCGGCCTATTTATAGGTCTGATTGATGGCTAGCAGTAAATTGCAGGCAATTGGTGACTTCTATCTTTTGTCATCAATATGGGAACTTCTTTCAAGATATGGGTAGGGTGGTTTCGGCTGCGCTATACCTCGATTTTGTTCCTTTTTCCTGGGCTTTTAGTTCGGGTTTCTTGCCTGCAAATTAGTGTAATACAAAAAGTACAGAATTAATTCTGTACTTTTTTGTTTCTCGCAATTACAGAGCTAGCTCTGTAATTTTTGTTTTTTTTCAATTCAGTGTAATCACTATAATCACGTAATAATAAGTGGTTCAGACTAAAGATCCGTCACCCTCTCCACTTCCTCTAAAGATGTTTCACCTTCCAAAACCTTCAGCGCCCCGTCTTGCGCCATGGTGAGCATGCCGAGTTCCACCGCTTTTTCTTCCAGTTCACCGGTGATAGCTCCGCGGGTGATGAGCTCTTGGATCTCTCGGGAAAATTCGAAAACTTCCGTGACGGTGGTACGACCGTGGTAGCCGATGTGATTGCATTTTTCGCAACCCTTGGGTTTATAAATATTTTTAATTTCCGGCACGGTCACGCCTGAGGCTGGAGAAATTTTTTTGAGGACGGATTCCAGTTTGGTTTTTTCTTCAGTGGTAGGCGTGACACTTTCTTTGCACTCGCAAAGTTTGCGCACCAGTCGTTGGGCGATGAAAGCATTAACGGCCGTGGCCACGTCTGAAGAAGAGACGCCCATATTTTCCATCCTGGCCACTGCTCCCGCCGCGTTATTGGTGTGAATAGTGGAAAGGACGAAATGACCGGTGAGTGCGGCTTGGACTGCCACTTCAGCCGTTTCGTTGTCTCTAATTTCTCCAATCATCATAATGTCCGGGTTTTGGCGAAGGAGGGCGCGAAGAGCGGTGGCAAAACCATAGCCTTCTTTTTCATTGACCGGAGTTTGCAAAATGCCAGGAATTTGATATTCAATCGGATCTTCCACGGTGATGATTTTGACTTCCGGATTATTTAAGATATTTAAAAGACTATAAAGCGTTGTGGTCTTTCCACTTCCTGTTGGACCGGTGTTGAGAATGATGCCGTTGGGTTTTTTGATTTGCGTCAGAATTTTGTCCAAATTTTCTTTTCGGATTCCCAGTTTTTTCACGTCCAGTTCCACTGTGCCTTTATTGAGAAGACGCATTACAATTGTTTCTCCATAACCACCCAGGATAATGGACACACGCACATCCACATTTTTTTCGTTTGCGGCTATGATGTCTGTGTCCTCATCAAATTTTATACTAAAACGACTATCAATCACACCTTGGCGCACTTCAGTTTTCACTCCGGAGAGAATTTTGATCTCTCCCAAGAGGCTGGGATATTCGGTTAGGGGTAAGGTCGCCACAGTTTGCAAAATTCCATCTATGCGAAAGCGAACTTTAACATCCGCCTCTTCCGGTTCGATGTGAATGTCGCCAACCTTAAGTAATATTGCTGCAGCGAAAAGAATTTTATTAGCTTCAGAAGTCTTGGCAGCTCTGATGACCGCTTCTAGTTTTTTAAAATCAGTCATATTTTCTTTCGCCAATTCACAATATTTTTTCTCCACCGGGATGCCTTTGCCCAAAGTAGCCGCCATTAGTTTTTCATAAATAGCCTCCAAAAATTCTCCTTGACCGGTCACGTGGCGCACTTCATCAATGGAAGTTACGCCTGTTACCGCTTTCAAAATACCGTCTTGAAGCATGGTAATCATTCCAGATTCAATGGCAGCCACCGCCAATTCCGTTTCTCCCGCCATTTCTAAAATCATTTTTTCCAAATCTTCCGTAATAGTCAGGACTTCAAAAATTCCAATCCGGCCCTTATATCCCAAGCCATTACATTTGACGCAACCTTTGGGGCGATATAATTTATCGATGTTTTTAGGAATTTCTACTTTGGCTTTGGGCGAAATAATGGAGAGAACTTTTTTAATTGATTCAATGGATTCTTTGGCGGGGACGTAAGCCTCTTTGCAATCGCAAAGTTTTCGCACCAAACGCTGTCCCAGGATAGCATTAATAGAAGGTGAAAGGAGTGTCGGTTTTACGCCCAACTCAATTAGGCGCGGAATGGTGCCAATGGCATTATTGGTGTGAAGAGAAGACAAAACGAGGTGGCCGGTTAAAGCGGAATTCACTGCGATATCGGCTGTTTCGTCGTCTCGAATTTCACCTACCAAAATAATGTCTGGGTCTTGACGTACAATAGCTCGCAATCCTTCCGCGAAAGTGTAGCCCTTACTTTTTTCTATTTGAGTCTGAGAGATGCCTTCGAGTTCATATTCAATCGGATCTTCAACCGTGATGATTTTTTTCTCCGGGGAATTAAGTTTATTAATAATAGCGTAAAGAGTGGTGGTTTTTCCGGATCCAGTTGGGCCAGTGTTGAGAATCATACCATTAGGGGTGTCCATTTGTTTCTGCACAATTTCATAAGCCAATCCCTTGAGGCCAAGATCATCCACGCTCACCTTAATGGAATCAGGGTCCAGGAGTCGCATCACGACCGACTCGCCAAAATTACTGGGCAAAACAGAAACGCGCAGAGAGACTTTTTTATCAGCTAGGACAATTTCAAAAGTACCATCTTGGGCAATTTCACGCAGATTAAGTTTCATGCCTGACATTATTTTTATCCGGGAAATGATACTGTTAAAAATATTAAGCGGTAGATGCACTACGTCTTGTAAAACTCCGTCAATGCGATAACGCAAGCGAAATTCTTTTTCTTGTGGTTCAATGTGCACATCAGAAGCGCCTAGTTTATAAGCGCCGGCCAGGATGATATCGAGAATTTTAGTCACCGGTAATTCCGTGATGCGATTTTTGAGCGTCACCAAGTCTTGCATTTCTTTTTCAAATTGCGCCAAATCAGTGGCGCTCATATTAATGCTCATTTTGTCCAGGATGTCCACAAAAACAATCTGTTTATATTTTTCCCAGAGACGTTCCATATTGGTGCGGGAGATTATCAGGAGAGTTATCCGCCAACCACGTTCATTTTTTAATTCTTCTAAAAAATTTATGACAGTTTCATTTTCCGGATTAAGGGAGGCAATAGTCGCTGACTTACCCTTATAATGAATGACGGCAATTTCCAGTCTGCGAGAAACTTCTTCACTTAGGAGTTTGATGTCATCATTACTGATAGGCACAAGGTTAGTGTCAATATAGGCCAATCCCAAACTCTCAGCATAGGCGGAAGCAATTTCCTCTTCCTCCTTCTCTCGAAAGCCGGAGATGATTTTTTTGGTGCGGGCTGTTTTTTTGTCCTCGGCGAAATTATCTTTTTGTTTTTTGATGATTTGAATCATAGAAGTATTTTTTTATAAAGAGAAAACTTAAGAATGATAAATTTGCCCTTCAATTTTATCACAAAAGGAGAGAATAAAAAAATAAGATTTTTCAATCTTATTCTTACGCTTCTCATTTTGATTTATTCGAAATATTTCCGGTAATTTTTTATGCAATCGCTTTTTTTATCTTCTCCACTAAAAAGGAGCCCACCTCGAAAAGTTTACTGTTTTCAAATTTGAGTTGCAAGACGCCACGGACAGGCACGCTTCCAAGAGCCACAGAAATTTTTTGCATAATTTCAGGGTCAGAAATTTTAACAAGAGCAATAGAAGTCGCCGGAGTGTCGTTGTGGACAAGCATAAAAATTCGTCCGTCATTATAATTCTCTTCTAGTTTTTCCAAAATAAGTGGTAAATCCGCTTGGGTCGAACGGCTTTGGACAAAATCTTCCATCGTGATTTCCGCCCAGATGAGGCCGAGTTCTTTTTCCAGGCTGATTTTAGCCATAGCGCGTCCCCAGAGTTTCAAAATTTGCAAGGGTTGTGTCTTATACAGCCAGCGGATAATGGTTTGTTGATCAGCTCCATTATTCATAAGAGTAGCCGCCAAGGAAAGAGATTTCGGAGTGGTGTTTTTCTTCTGGAAACTTTCAGTGGCGCCAATGAGTCCGGTCATAAGACAAGTAGCCACTTTTTCATCGATGAGTGTCGGATAGGAATTTTCAAAAAAATCCGCCAAGATTTCTGAAGAAGAGGAGGCGGTGATATCAACTAAATTAATTTGGCCGAAATGATCATTTTCACTGCGGTGATCAATGTTGGCAATTGGCACTTCAAAAAACAAATCAGGATTGTTAGTATAAATATGCCCCAAACTTTCCAAATCCGGACTATCGATGACCACCACCATATCATATTTAAACTTGGCCAAGATGAAAGAAAAATCTCGCGGATCAACGGAGCCTTTTTCCGGAGTGACGAGAATGTTAAAGTGACCATCTTTTTCTTCTTGGCGGATGCTCATAATTTTGTTCCTGGCGGTGTCAAAAGACAAAACGAAATCACGCGCGCCGGAAATTTCGGTCACGATGCGTTCCGGTTTAGAAAGAAAGCTGAATTTTTCGGCCAAATGGTTGGAAAAAGCGATGGTGGCATGGATGTCTTTTTTTTCCAAAAGATGATAAAGCGCCCAAGCAGATCCGACAGCATCCGCGCTGGGATTTTCCGGGATAAGGAGGAGGATGTCTTTGGAATTTTCTAAGAAGCTTTTAAACTGTTGGGCGGAAGTGAGGGACATGGGATAAGTTAAAATTAAAAATTTAAAATTGCGGTGTCACTTTTTATATATTCATAAAAGGCTAGTCACGTAGGATAGCAAGTCTTTTTAGGGATGTCAAATATTGAGGATTTCTATTGACATAAGAGGATATATGTGCAATGGTTAAGGTGCGTTGCGTTGTACCTTGGTATTAATTTAATACAGAAGTATTAATCTCTTTTGAAGGGAGGAAGCGTATGTATGATGCACTCACGGAGATAAAAAAGAAAAGAGGGCGGGGCGGGAGAGTTTTTTCCCCAGAGAAAAATGAACTAAACTCAAACCCCACAACAATCAAAACGCTGAGTCTGCTTTTTCTTTTTATTGGTCTTTTGGGAACTGTCGCCATGGCTCTTTTCAACTGAGACTTCTTTTGTCGAATAAGTCTTGTGTCCCGCGCGTTGGGACACAAGCTTTTTTTATTCCATTTTTCACATAACTGTTCACCCCTTGCCAAAATGAAAGTTATGTTGTAGTATAGGTAGTCATGTGAAAAGTAGATCTTTGAAAAAAGAATATTAAAATAAACCATAAAGAAGCGAGGTGGAGCTATGTCTGTAATAAAATTGAAGGATAGATGTCCGGAAATGATGGCGCTTTTGCGTCACACCGAAGATTCTGTATATTTCAAGGATATGGATGGAAAATTCGTCCTCGTTAGTGAGGCAAAAGCCAGTAGATCTGGCGTTCGCTATGAAGACATGATTGGAAAAACTGATTTTGACTTCTTGCCATTGGAAGAGGCGCAAGAATGTCGGAATGATGAAATTCTCATTATGAAAACAGGCGAATCTATCATTGATAAGGAGGAAGAGCTTACTCGCCCCGATGGAACAAAAGACTGGGTATCCGTTTCCAAAATCCCGTGGAGAGATGCGGACGGAACTATTATTGGGGTGATTGGCATTTCGCGTGTCGTCACTAAGATGAAAAAAATGGAAAAGCATATTTTGCAAATGCTTTCCATCGCTACGCACGATATGCGTTCACCGATTGTTTCTATGGGGTTTACACTTAAGCTTCTAGCTAAGGGGCGATTCGGCGAGGTTTGTGAAAGCGTGCAGAAAACTCTTTTGGATGTTTTTGATCGAATGATTAGGCTTGAGAAAATAGTCGGAGAATATCTGGCTAAATCGAGCTTGATGAGCTCAGATAAAGTCGGAGAGAAAGTGAAGCTCGATCTCCGCGGGGATATTATTGATCCTATCCTCGAGGAAGTTTCACGGGAAATAGAAGAAAAAGGTATCCGCATTGATAACCGGCTGGGTGGTATCCCGGGCAACAAGCTTTTTGTTTCAGCTAATAAAACCTGGTTAAAGATTGTTTATCGCAATCTTTTTTCAAACGCCATCAGGCACACGCCTGAAGGAGGCGTGATTGCGTATGGTTTTAAAACTGAGAGCAATGGATATCAACTGAGTGTGTTTAACAGTGGTCCACCAGTCCCGCCAGAAAAAAAAGAGTGCATTTTTGATATGTTTGAAAGTGAAACAAACTCGGGGATTGGATTGCCAGTCATTCGAGAGCTCGTAAGGCGTCACGGCGGGGATATGTGGTGCGAAGAAACCCCTGATGGCCATCCAAATTTTATATTCACTCTTCCCAAAGAGGAAGAGACAGCGTAAAGCGTCAAAAACCCAGCCCTGAACCTTAGGGCCTGGGTTTTTATTTTGACAAAATGCCTTATTTCAGCCAATAAGCCCAGAGAGCATTTGACTTTTCTGGCGATTGGGTGTATAATAGTATATTACAGGATGGATAAGCAAATCAAAAATCATACTCTGAAAGGGAGAAAATCATGAAAAAATTATTTGTTCTTTTTATCACAACCGTGGCAGCAGTGACTTTAATTTTCTCGTCAGCTTTTGCAGGAGGAAGAGGAGAATACGGCCACAGAGAGTATTCAGGAGGATATCACCAACGCTATTCTCCGCCACCCCAGCATCATGAAGGTCACCGTGGAAGTAGTCTTGGAAATGATCTCGCGGTTATCGGAGTTGGGGCTGTGGCGTTAGGAGTGGTTGGAGCTGTTGGTTCCTTATTCCAACCACCTCCGCCACGGATCATCTTTGTAGAACCACCACCACAGTGTTACCAAAGGGTAGTGGTGGGATACACGGATCAATGGGGGCAATTTATCCCCCAAGGCTTTCGTACGGTGCCTTGCAACTAAGGCACTACAGGCGCAAAGCGCCAAAAGCGGTAAGGTTCATAATTTGAATCTTACCGCTTTTCTTTTTCTTAAAAAATAGGTAAAATTAGGAATATATTAAAATGTTATGCGACTAGATTCCCTTATACACGGGAATGACAGAAATTATTTATGCAAAAAGAATTCACGACAAAAAATGCCAAACAAACTCAGGAGCTTGGACGAATGTTGGCACAAGAACTTTCTGGTGGATCTGTAATATGCCTGGATGGGGAATTAGGCGCGGGGAAAACCACCTTTACGCAAGGACTTCTGGAGGGCTTGGGAGCGGAAAAGCCCTATACTAGCCCGACTTTTGTGATTATGAAACATTATGAAATTAAAAATATAAAATCTGAAATTAAAAATATATATCACATCGATGCCTATAGAGTGGAAGCGAATGATATTTTGGCGTTGGGCTGGGAAGAGATGCTGGGAAATAAAAAGAATGTTATCATTGTAGAATGGGCTGAGAGGCTATGTGATATAATACCGGGAGATGCATTGAGAATAGGATTTGAATGGAAGGGGGAGGAAGAGAGAAAAATTATTTTTAAAACTGTTAACTAATAATTTTTTATTTATTTAAACACTGGAATTTGATTTGAAATTTAAAATTTAAAATTAAAAAAAAATAAACTAGAAAAACGCTTATGAAAAAATCACTGGTAATATTATTGGGAATAAGTGCTGTTATGTTTTTGTCAGCTTGTTCTCAAAAGCCGGAAAATGATCCTAACAAAATTGCTAATCCAGTCACAGATCCTATTGGATACGATAAAGATATGATTGATTTGAAAGGTAAGATGCAAAAAGACATTCAGGACACGACCAATAAGGAAAACGCTCATTTAAATGACGCACTCAATAGTAGCGATAATACACATAATAATAATAACAATATGACAAACACCCAAAGCAGTGCTACCGGCGACAACTCAGCCTTAGTTGCCCAGTATAAATTCGCAACAATTAAAACTAATCTTGGCGACATCAAAGTGGAATTTTTCGGTGACTCAGCGCCGGTGACTGTGGGAAATTTTTTGAAACTCGCCAAGAGTGGATTTTATGACGGCGTGCGTTTTCACCGAGTGATTAAGGGTTTTATGATTCAAGCCGGCGACCCAATGAGCAAAGACGATGCGCAAAAATCTGCTTGGGGCACCGGTGGACCGGGATATAAATTTCCTGACGAACTGGCCGGCAATGAAACTTATCCGCAAGGAACTTTGGCGATGGCCAACGCCGGACCAAACACTAACGGTTCTCAATTTTTCATTGTCACAGCCAGCCCTGTCGCTCCACTTCCAGCCAGCTACACCGTTTTTGGTAAAGTGATTTCTGGCCTCGACACCGCCCTTAAAATTGAAAACGTCCAAACCGAACCGGGCGACCGTCCAACGAGCGACGTGACAATCTCTACTGTCACGCCGATGGAAAAATAATCACATAACAAAAATTTAGACAAAAAACAGTCCAGCTTTTGTGGACTGTTTTTTTTAGTTCGTTTGTAATATACTAGAAATATACTAAAAAATATGAAAAACACCCCCAAAAAACTCATTCTCATCGACGGAAACGCCATAATTCACCGTGCCTATCATGCTTTGCCACCTCTTATGACCAAAAAAGGGGAATTGGTGAATGCGGTGTATGGTTTTGCTTCAACCATTCTTGCGGTCATTGAAAAATTTAAGCCGGACTATATTGTGGCGACTTTTGATTTGGCCGGTCCAACTTTTAGGCATAAGGAATTTGCGCAGTATAAGGCGCATCGAGTGAAGGCGGATCAAGAACTGTATGATCAAATTCCACGCGTGAAAGAGGTAGTCAAGGCGATGGGGATTCCCATTTTGGAGCGCGAAGGTTTTGAGGCGGACGATGTGATTGGGACTTTGGCGAGACTGGCGGATGAGTCGAAAGAGAACGTGGAAACGGTGATTGTCACGGGCGATTTGGACACATTGCAATTAGTAAGCGACAAAACAAAAGTCTATACCATGCGTCGCGGCCTAACAGACTCAGTTATTTATGGCAAAGAAGAAATTTTTGCCAGATTTAGCTTGGCGCCAAATCAACTCATTGACTACAAAGGTTTACGCGGTGATCCATCAGACAACATTCCGGGCGTGAAAGGGATTGGAGAAAAAACAGCCATTGAACTTTTGAAAAAATACAAAACGTTAGAAGGCGTGTATCAAAATATAGAAGAGCTGAAAGGCGCGGTCAAAGAAAGACTTATTCGCGATAAGATGCAAGCGATTCAAAGTAAACAATTGGCGACTATTGTGCGGAGCGTCCCAGTGGAGTTGGATCTCATGGCGGCACGGACGCAGGAATTTGATCGCTCGGGATTAGTGAAAGTTTTTCAGGAGTTAAACTTTTTCTCATTGATTAAGAGGATTCCGGGGAATGATAATACGAATGAAGCGAATGATATGCAAATCCGCAAATATGCAAATGACGCGAATGCTTCAGGTGGAGTGAAAGATTTTAAATATGATTATATTACAGAGGATAAAAGTGAAGAATTTTTCAAAGAATTGGAAAAACAAAAAGAAGTGGCTTTTTGGCTCAAAGCTCAGGGTGGAAAAAATTGGGAAAAGGATTTGCAAGGAGTGGCTTTTTCCTGGAAGACCGGACGCGCCGGCTACGTCGAATTTAATGAGAAGAATAAATTGGCGCTGAAAAATATTTTTGAAAAGAACGATACCAAAAAGATTGGGTATGATGTGAAAAGCGCTATTGAGGTTTTGCAAAAATATTCCATCAGGCTTGAAGGAGAACTTTATGATGTGATGATTGCGGCTTATATGATAAACCCCGGAGCAAAAACTGATTTTGATCGTTTAGTGCTCTCTGAACTTGGCGAGGAAATTGCTCCGGAAGAAAAAAAAGGTCAGTTGGGACTGGAAATCGATTCCCCAGAAGAAGTCTCTCAAAAAATTTGTCTCTCGGTGGATTATGTTTTCAAATTGAAAGCGGGTTATGTCGGAAAAATTGAAGAAATTAGCCAGGAGCAAAACGAGACGCATAATTTGCAAAAAGTTTTTACAGATATCGAAATGCCGTTGGTCAAAATTTTAGCGGATATGGAACTCGCAGGTATGCGACTCAACACGGTTATCTTCAAAGGCATTTCGCAGAAAATTACCACACGCATTGAGAGTTTGGAAAAAAGCATCTATACGGAGGCTGGCACGGAATTTAATATCAATTCGCCCAAACAATTGGCAGAGGTTTTGTTTGAAAAGATGCAACTCCCCACATTTAACATTAAAAAAGGCAAAACCGGGTATTCTACCGCTTCTCCGGAATTGCAAAAACTAAAAAGCGAACATAAAATCATTGCGCACATCGAAGAATATCGGGAAATTTTTAAACTAAAAACCACCTATCTGGATGCACTGCCTCTTTTGGTGGACAAAAATTCACGCATTCATTCGGCTTTCAATCAAACCGTGGCGGCTACCGGAAGATTGAGCTCTTCGGAGCCAAATATGCAAAACATTCCCATTCGGACCGAGCTTGGACAACTTCTGCGTGTGGCTTTCGAAGCGGAAGAAGGATTTCAATTGGTGGCCGCTGACTATTCGCAAATTGATCTGCGCGTAGTGGCGCACGCTTCCAACGACAAAAAAATGATTGAACTTTTTTGGGCTGGTGAAGATATTCATAGCGCGACGGCGGCGGAAATCAATCAAGTAACCAAGAGCGCTGTAACTAAAAAAATGAGAAGTTCAGCTAAAGCTCTAAATTTTGGCATTATTTATGGTATGAGTGTTTTCGGTTTTTCCGCTTCGGCCGGCATTGACCGCGATGAGGCTAAAAAATTCATCGATGCTTATTTTGAAAAATTCACTGGCGTCGCGCATTATATGAAAAGCACTAAAGAAGAGGCGAAAGCGAAGGGCTACGTGGAAACAGAAATGGGACGTCGTCGCTATGTGCCGGAAATAAACGCGCCGAATTTTCAAGTGGCGGCCGCCGGTGAAAGAATGGCTATTAATATGCCCATTCAGGGGATGACGGCGGATATTATGAAGCTCGCTATGATTAAAGTTTATGATGAATATAAAAATAATCCCGACGTGCGCATGATTCTACAAGTCCACGACGAAATAATTTTAGAAGTGAAAAAAGAAATCGCGGAAAAAGTAGCGGAACGGACGAAAGAAATTATGGAGCAGGTTTATAAATTAAAAGTCCCGCTTCTCGTTGATGTGAAAGTTGGCGATAATTGGGGCGAAGTATAGAGCTATGCCAGAACTTCCTGAGGTACAAACAGTCGTTAACGACTTAAATGAAAAAATTAAGGGCGACGTGATCGTTGGTTTTTGGAGTGATTGGCCAAAGACTATTAAAGATAAAAAGCTGGCAGTTTTCAAAAAAGAAATTGTCGGCCGGAAAATTCTTCTTGCGCGTCGCCTTGGAAAAAATATTTTTATCGATTTGTCGGGAGGAAAGACTCTTTATATTCACCTGAAGATGACAGGGCATCTTTTGGTTAAATCAGAAATTCTAAATTCTAAATCCGAAACAAATTATAAAACCCAAAACATAAAATCCAAAACGACGGATTATTTTTCTGATCGAGTGAATCAATACATTCATCATATTTGGAAGTTGAAATCCGGACGAACATTAGAATTTTCGGATGTGAGGAAATTTGCCAAGATTGTTTTGGATTCGACGGAAAAAATTAATAATTTGAAAGAAATCAAAGCATTGGGAGTGGATGCGCTTAGTTCGGAATTTACTTTTAAAAAATTTCAAACAATCTTAGACAAAAAACCCAAAGGAATGATTGGGGTGGTCATTATGGATCAGCAAATAATTTCTGGCATCGGTAATATTTATCGCAGTGAGATTTTGTTTGATGCGGGGGTTTTGCCAGAACGAAAAATTGAGAGTCTGAGTGAAACTGAGAAACGCAGTGTCTATAGTAGTATCGAAAAAATCCTTAAAAAAGCGGTGAAGTTGCGCGGCACTTCCGACTCGGATTATCGTGACACGAGTGGCGCGCCGGGCCAAAATCAGAAAGTGTTGAAAGTTTATCGCAAAGAAAAGCAGGAATGCCGGAAATGTGGTACAATAGTTATAAGAAAAACCTTAGGGCAAAGAAGTGTCTTTTTTTGCCCAGAGTGTCAAAAGTAATAAATTTATTTTTATATAAAAATGAACAATAAGAAAAAAATAATTGTTGTCATTATGGCAATAATTTTGGTAGGCGGAGGCATTTATCTTTACAAAAAAATCAGACCGGCTAATGTCAAAAGAATAGATATTAACGGTAGTAAGCAATCACAAAACACCGAGCCGAAAAACACCGGGCCAGTCAGCCCGATTTCCGGGGTGGCCTGTGATAATTGGAATAAGCGTCCCGTAGCAGTTATGCAACCAGCCGATCCAACTGCTCGTCCAGCAGCCGGATTTTCCCAGGCGGATATGGTTTTTGAAATGCCAGTTTTCACTAATTCCAACACCCGACTGATGGGAGTTTATGGTTGTACTATACCAAAAGAAATAGGCTCCATAAGAAGTGCCCGGCATGATTACATTCCTTTAGCCAAAGGGCTTGATGCGGTTTTTGTGAGTTGGGGGTATTCTAAATTTGCAGAAACTTTGTTAAATCAAAAAGTAATTGATTATGTAGATGGTTTAGTTTATGGGTGTGGTGGCTTCCCCTGCCAAGGAAAATATGCCGATCGTTGGGCAAAAACAGGAGTGATGCAAGGGGAAGATACTGCGCATGTCACCGATATTCAAATAGAAGCCGCCATAAAAGATTTTGGATATCATACGGACAATAAATTTTCTGGCTACCCTCACCAAGAAGAAGCGACATTTGAGGCTCGTCCGAATGGCGGAGATTTGCGCTTGGCTTATCCTGGAAAATACGCCGTGAACTTTGATTATGACAAAACTTCCAATACATATTTACGCACTTGGGACGGCACGCCAGATGTGGATAAGAATAATAATCAGCGCGTGGCTCCGAAAAACATTGCAGTTTTATTTGCTCAAGATGAGCAGATTAAATTGGCCGATGAACAAAAATACATAGACAGTGGAGTGATGGATCCATGGTCACTGGTGCCAAAAGAAGACCAGGCCGGGATTGATTATAATGGGGTTGGACGCTATAATAATTTACAGCTCGGAGATCCTTGGTTTGATACGATTGATAGCGGTGATGCCTATTTCTATTTTAACGGGCAACAAATCAAGGGAACTTGGAAGAAGGATAAAAGTAAATTGGATAGTAAATTGACTTTCTATAATTCTGATGGCAGTGAAGTGAAATTCGTACCGGGACAAATCTGGGTGGATGTGATGGAACCGGGGCAAGGGATGAAATGGACACCAACCAGCTAGTATCTGATATTATACATAATACAAAATGATAATTTTCCTCTACGGTGACGATGCTTTTTCTTCAAGAGGCAAAGTTGCTCAGATAAAACAAAAATATCTCGATTCTGACAAGTCCGGTTCCGGCTTGTCAGTTTTTGACTGTGACGAAGAAAAGATGGTGGTGAAAAAAATAAGTGGAGTGATTGGCACACCTAATCTACTTTCTCCTAAGAGACTTGTAATCGTAAAGAGTTTTATCGAGAGTTATGGGGTAGAGGAGCAAAAAGAACTTTTAGGTTTTCTCAAGAAAAAAGAAAAAACCTTACTGGATGACAAAGATGTGGTGGTGATTTTTTGGGAAGTCACAGCCCCAAAAAAATCCGGAACACTATTTAAATTTTTAGAAAAAAAAACTAAGAGTCAAAAATTTGAAAAATTAACTGGCGTGAAATTAAGACAATGGGTTTTGAGAGAGATAGCCGAAATAGACAAGGAAGCCAAGATTTCTTCCTCAGCCTTGGAAAAGCTGATAGTTTACTGCGCGGAAGATTTGTTCACTATCCACGCCGAAACGCAAAAATTGGTCAATTTTGCGGATGGAAAAATGATAGAGGAAAGCGACGTCGAACTTTTGGTCAATGCAAAGCTCGGCGGAAACATTTTTCAAATGGTGGATGCTTTGGGGAGTAATAATAAAAAAGAAGCGCTGTCGCTTTTGCACAAGCACTTGGAAAAAGGAGATGACCCATTCTACATTATGTCGATGTTTTTCTATCAATTCAGAAATATGTTAAAAGTGGCCGACCTCAAGGAAAAAGGTTTTCCGGAATATGAAATTGCAAGCATTTCTAAACTCCATCCATTTGTGGTGAAAAAAAGTATGGCGCAGACGGCGCGTTTCGGTTTGCCACGGCTGAAAGAGATTTATGACAAGTTAAGTTTACTAGACAGCGCCGTTAAAACCGGTCAAATCGAAATTGTTTTGGGGTTGGATAAGTTTGTGGGAGAGCTTTAAAAACTCCCCTTACTTTTCTTTTTCCGCAAAAGAAAAGTAACAAAAGAAAGCTCTCGATCCAGTTACGTGCGCCAATAAATTCATCGCTTGTTTGCTAAATTTACTAGCTACCTCTAAAAAGACCATCTATGAGTAAATTCTTAACGCAAACTTACTCGAATTTATAGTGTCGCACTCCACATGGCTTGAATTAAGATACAAAAAGGCACCTTTATTTTAGGTGCCTTTTTAAATTCAGTGTAATTAGTAAAATCATGTGATAATCTGTGGTTCAGATTAGATTATTTCTTCAGTGCTGCCGCTTTCACTGTTTTATTCAGTCTGGATTTCATACGGGCGGCGGTATTTTTGTGCAGAACTTTCTTTTGAGTAGCCTTGTCGATGGCCTTCATAGATTTTTTCAAAAATTCCTGAGCCTTTTCAATGTCATTTTTTACTAAAGATGCTTTGGTAATTTTAATCGCGCTTCTGAAAGAACCTTTAATTTTGCGATTCTTTTCGGTTTTGCTTTTGGTTACCCGCATATATTTCTTAGCGGCGTCTTTGATTGGCATATTCGTTTATTTTAAGATTTATAAAAAAGGTAAAAAGTAATGGTTTTTTACTTACTATTTGTAGCACGGGATGCATTTTTTGGCAAGTATCCAAATAGATGATAGAATTAGGCTATGATTGCTAAGCTCAAAGGAAAAATTGAATATTTAAAGAATAATTACGCTGTCGTGGATGTTTCCGGCGTTGGATATAAGGTGCATCTTAGCGCTTATACTTTTGGCAAAGTGGCTGGACAAGAACAAATTGACCTGCATATATACACCTATGTCCGCGAAGACACACTGGCGCTTTACGGTTTTTTGGTTTTGGACGAGCTCGAAATGTTTGAGCTTCTGATTTCCATTTCCGGCATTGGCCCGAAAGCCGCGATGGGCATTCTTTCTATCGCGACGCCCAAAACGATTAAGACGGCTATTCTAAACGAAGACCCGTCCATTCTCACTAAAGTTTCCGGTATTGGTAAAAAAACGGCCGAGCGAGTTATCCTTGAATTGAAAAATAAGGTGGCTGACATTTCAGTTGGCGACAAGGAAGAGGCGACGGTGGACGTTGATTCTATTGAGGCTCTGATGACGATGGGATATTCCAATACTGAAGCGCGCGACGCTCTGAAAGATGTGCCGGCGGATATGAAAGACGTGGGAGAGAGGATTAAGACAGCGTTGAAGAGTTTGGGGAGGAGATAGAGATAACTTGTGCAAAAGATAAATGCAAGAAAATTTTGAAAAATTCATCCAAAAAAATTCCCCCGATGGGGGCTTTTTGCAATCTTCCGAGTGGCAGAAATTTCAGGAGAGCGTGGGGCGAAAAACCTACCATCTTTCTCATGATGGTTTTTGGGCGAATATTATTGAACATAAATTGCCGATTGTAGGAAAATATTTTTATGTGCCGAGAGGACCAGTGGCTGAAATTCGAAATTCTAAAATTAAAAAGGGAATAGAAGAATTAATTGATTTAGCTAGAAAAGAAAAAGTGGGGTGGGTCAGGGTTGATCCGGCGACGGATGATATTGCGGAAGAGATAAAAAATATCGTAGGGAACAAAAATTTTTGTTCCGTACGTAAGGCCCCGCACGATATGCAACCGAAGGAAGTTTTTGTGATAGACATTACGAAAAGTGAAGAAGAAATTTTAGCCCAGATGAAAAGTAAGACGAGGTATAATATAAAACTCGCAGAAAAGAGAGGTGTTTTTGTTAAGGCAATTTCAAATTTCAAATTTCAAATTTCAAATCAAATCCAAAATTCAAATGATCAAAATCAGAATGAAAAATACATTGCGGAATTTTTGAGACTAGTGAAAGTGACAGCCAAGAGGGATGGAATTGTTAGTCATCCGGAAAGTCATTATAGAAAAATGTTAGAAATAATTCCGAGTGAAAATTTAAAATTATATGTGGCGGAATATGAGGAAAAAGTAATTGCGGCCAACCTGGTTTCTTTTTATGGCGAGACTTGCACCTATATGCACGGCGCATCCGACAATGAGAATCGCAATGTTATGGCACCTTTTCTTTTGCAATGGCAACAAATCCAAGACGCGAAAAAGGCGGGATGTACAAAATATGATTTTGGAGGAGTGATGACGGAAAATCCGAAATCAGAAATCAGGAATTTGAAACAAGCTCAAAAGTCAAATGACCAAAATTTAAAACAAAATATACTAGATATTAAATACCAAATACAAGATACTAAATGGGCGGGGATTACCAGGTTTAAGATCGGTTTTTCACCTGAGACCGTGCCCACGCGCTTTCCCGGCACTTATGACATCATCATTGATAAAAAAAGATATCTTTTGTACAAATTTTTGGGTTGGATAAAAAAAGCGGTCTAGTTTTTTAGAGCGACCGCTTTAAAGTTTGATAACCGATGAACTATCGGTTATTTTTTTATCTCACCATCCATTTCGCGTAACATTCTTCGCATCTCAAGCATACCGGCTAGGAAAAAGGAAACGAATAAAATTTTAAGAGCCAGAGAAATAAAATGAAAATCCAAACCCTGTTGGTTTTGGAGTAGGGCGCATATTTCCGAAGCGGTAAAGGACAGAATAGCTGTCAAAAAAAGTTTAAAAGCGATGTCTAGTTTTTTTTCCACTCGCCAAACTACGCCAAGGGCATAGATGATGGAAAGAAGGGAGCCTAAAAAAAGGACGGCGTAGAGGATAGGTGTTATTTTATGAGTCATCTCGACACCCCCTTTCTTTTCGTAAAGAATCCTCTTTTTTGGAGGATATCTTCGGTTATATTAAACAGCGCTTGGCGACTCAGATAATTTTCATGACCTAGGGCAATCAGAAAGAGGATTATCAGTAAAAGGAGGAATAAAATAACCCAGCTCAAATCTTGCATAAATTTAGTGAAAGAAATCGAAGTTGTGCCGACACTAAGAAGAGGCAATTCTTCAACCCGAAAAAAATCTTCTGCGGAGATGAGATTTTTTCCGTCGTAAATTTTCACCAGGATTTTATAATTACCTTTATGCATTAATTTTGAAAGAGGGATGCTTTTTGTCAAGAAATTATTTTGCGACGGGTTGATTTCTTCAGAGGTTTCGGAAATTAAATTATTATTCTCATCCAAAATGTCATAGCTAATAGGGTAGTTCTTATTTGTCAGAGAAAGAGATTTTTTCAGAAAGTCCACGCGGAAAAGAAGATCATCTCCGCTGTGTAGTTTATGGTTTTGGTTTTTAATAGCCACTGTTATCGCAAATGGAATGGACGTGGGGATAACTGCCGGTGAAATAATTTGAACAGCCGGTGTAGCGCTTGTATATTCTTTTGTTTTTTGTTTGGATTTATTTTTCTCAGAAGCTTCTTCTTTTTGGGAGCTTACCACTTCAAAAGAAAAAACAGCTGAAGCGGAATATGCTTCATCGACAAGATCTGTGGCTGTTAAATATAATTGATGCGAACCAATATCCAACATTTCTGGATCAATCCAAGACCAGTACCCATTTTCATTGGCATAAGTTGTGGTGGAAATCATAGGGCTACTTTCCAAAAGAAGGGTAATTTTAGCATAGGGGATATTGGTTGTGCCGGAAAAAGATGGCTTTTGATTAGTTGTTTGAGGCATCTCGCTATAATAAGAAATGTTTTTAAAATCAAAAGTGTTTATGGTTATAGATGGAGGCGGTAAAACTATGTTACATTCGGGGAGAGTCGAAAAGGCAACCGGGGCGGAAGTGGCCAGGCCGGGTCCCATTGAGCCATGGGCGGTGATTATATATGTATAGGTTGTGTTAATAACTACAGTACTGTCGGTATAATTCGAATCGGTTAACCCAGTTACGAGCAGTGCGCCGTTTCGTTTGATATCAAATGTTTCTGAATTTTCGTCCACTGGCCAAACCAAAGAAACACCAAGATTTCCATTGGTGCAAAAAGAGGAGCCGGAAACAATTGGTTTCACTGGCGGTCCAAGCACTTTTCCGGTAATGGTGATAGTATCATCCGCCAGGGCGCTAAACTTATGGCGCAAGTCTGAGAAGATAAATTCCGGACCGAATAGGGCGGACAAAACAATATAAAGACCAAAGGCGATAGCTAAAAAGAGCGTATGCGCCCGAGCTATTTTTTTTAGTTTTTCTTTTCGCAATCTTTTTTTTGCGTGCATATCAATTTGGCAAGAATAGTTTTCCTTATTTTTATTATACACTAAAAAAAAATATTGGCGATTGAAAAAATAGATTTAGTCAGGTATAATGGAAAGGTAAAATAAAACGTATGTTAGAAAAAATAAAAAAATATCTAGCTTTTTCTCTATTCGCTTTCTTATTGGTTATGCCGGCCAGTCCGAATTTCAAACTGAAAGATTATGGTTTCGGTACGGGTGGAACAGGCAGTTCCTCCTCTGGTAGTTATAAGCTTGATGCGATTTCCGGTGAACTGAGCGGGGATAAGATGTCTGCGGGGGGCGTAGGGCTTGGATCGGGATTGTTTTTCACTAATCAGGCCAACGTGCCTAAAGCACCGGCCTTTTTCAATCCCGGTAATTATTATAATAAACTGCAAATAATCTTGGACAGTTCCGGCAACCCGACCGACACTAAATTTGCCATTGCAATCAGTGCGGATAATTTTGTTACGACGCAATATGTCAAAAATGACAATACTATCGGATCAACACTGACACTGGCAGATTACCAAACATATACAGCTTGGGGTGGGGCGAGTGGTTTTTATGCAATTGGCCTGGCCAGTGGCACGACCTATACTATAAAGGTCAAGGCGATGCAAGGAAATTTCAGTGAAACAGATTATGGTCCGACGGCGAGTGCCACAACAGCCAACCCGACTCTGAGTTTTAGTATTAGTCCAAACACGATTAATTTCGGCGTGATGGCGACCAACACCGTCAATACCAGTCCCCAAAATATTACTGCGACTCTGGATACAAATGCGGCGAGTGGTGCCTCAATTTTTATCTATGCTAGTAATGGAGGGTTGAATAGTAGTGTGGTTGGATATAAAATTAATGCTATGACAGCCGATCTCTCTGTTCAGTCGGAAGGAATGGGAGCACAATATGTCAGCGTCGGACAAACTTCTGGTGGTCCTCTAACTGTTAGTGCTCCATATAGTAATGTCAGCGGTGACAATGTGGGAGTTTTAGATCAAACTATTCGTGGCATCTTTGATTCAAGTGCGCCAATCACCGGGGGGAACGGAGTGTTACGTCTTAAAGCTAAACCATCTTCGACAGCGCCTTCAGCTAATGACTATACGGAAACATTAACAGTAACAGCGGCTGGAAAATTCTAATAAAAAAATGTATAAAATATACCTTGCTTCTAATTGACAGAAAAACAGAAACATACTAAAATATAGTTAGTAATTTAGTGTTTCTTTTTTAAATAATTAAAAAAAATAAAAACATAAAAATAAAAAGATGAAAAAAGAAACGATTCTGAAAGAACTGTCTTTATTGAATATCTCTATCCTAGGTTTATCGATGATGTTGCCGGCTTTTTATTGGACACAGAAAGCTCAGGCAGCTAACCTTGCTTTTACGATGGTTCGTTTAGATCGTATGTCTGCTTCAACCGCAACTGGCGGAACAGTTTGTGTTAAGCCACTAACAGTTGCCTCAACAGAGGGAAAGGTAGTAGTCACCTTCCCTAGCGATTTCACGTTAAACGCTACGGCTTCTAATTGGACTTCAGACATAACTCCTAATTCCAGCTGGCCTACCGGTGCTATTGCTTGGGCCGGATTAACTTCTCCAGCTACCGTCGCGGATAACGGAGCTAAGACGGTTACTTTTGCTAGTGGTGACCTAGCTTCCGGTTCATCAATTTATTGTTTTAATTTTTCAGGGACAACCACCTTGACGACTGGCAGCGCAGGTATAAGTAAAACTGGTTCTGTGGCGACCCAAACTGGAGCTTCGGCTGCGATTGATTCCTCAAACTACGCCCTAGCTGTCATTGCCAACGATCAAGTTCAAGTGACCGGCACAGTCAATCCAACTTTCTCTTTCACCCTTTCTTCCACTTCAGCTAACTTCATCTCAATCGGTAATTCTGTTGCCAACACCTCTTCTAACCCGACGGTTACAATCGTGACCAATGCGAGAAATGGTTGGACGACTTGGGTCAAAGATGCTAATGATGGAACATTGACTTCAGCTGGTACTGGATCTAACATCCCTAATGCCGGCACGGTTGGAACAAGTTATAATTTAGGAGATGCCGGACACATTGCATCCGGAGGATTCGGTCTTGGAATTACAACTACTGGTGGCAGTTCCGCTCCAACAACAGAATATTCCGGAGTGTCTGCCGGTTACGCCGGAAGACTCTCTAACGCTTTTCGACCAGCGGCTACTTCTACTGCCTTTGCTTCCAGTGACGTCATTACTCTTCTTCCTAGAGCCATCGCTTCAGTCACTCAGGCTCCGGCCAATGACTACACTGACACAATCACAATTGTCGGTGCTGGACAGTTTTAAGGCTAAACCTAATCTTAAAAATATTTCTAAAACCACCCCTGGCAAGGGGTGTTTTTTTAGTTGTCAGAGTGTTTTTTTTACTATATAATAAAGCTAAGTTAAAGAAGATTTAATAATTTTCACTTCAAATTTATGAAAAGTAAAAGGGGAATGGTTTTGATAAAATTCCTTACTGCAGTCCTCATCTTCATCACAATGGCCACTCCGACTTTGGCCGCCACCGGCGAACTTCGTCTCACCACTTCACCATTACCCATCAACCTGAAAGCCACACCGGGATCATCAATCAGCGCCAACATCAAAATTAAAAACGATGGCACTCAAAGTGAAGACCTTAAGGCGACACTGATGAAATTCAAAGCTGATTCTACGACCGGAGCCACAATTCTCGGTGAAAGGGAAGCACCGGATACATATTTCGATTGGGTCACTTTTTCCGATCCAACCTTCACGCTTCCTCCCGGAGAATGGAAAACTGAAGCAGTAACATTCAATATTCCCGATACGGCCGCCTATGATTATTATTATGCCATTACTTTTTTTCGCACTGATCAATCAGTTCAACAAGGCGATCGCCAGACAGTGCTTAACGGGGGAACAGCTACGATGGTCCTTTTGACTGTCGATGTACCGGGAGCAAAAAAAGAACTAAACCTCGAACAATTCACCGTCAATAAAAACATCTTTGAATTCTTGCCGGCTGAATTTGACGTTAAACTGAAAAATGTTGGTAATGTACATGTCATTCCACAAGGTAACATCTTCATCACTAGTGGTGGCAAAGACATAGCTACTCTTAATGTTAATGAATCTCAGGGTTCAATTTTGCCTAATTCTCCTCGTACTTATGCAACTGATTGGTCAGATGGCTTTCCGGTTAATGTCGTCAAAATGGAAGATGGCAACCCAGTCAAAGATGATAAGGGCAATATTGTTACCGAATTGAAATGGAATTGGTCAGATGCTTCAAAACTGCGCTTTGGCAAATATACCGCTAAATTAGTGGCTGTTTACAATGATGGTCAACGCGATGTGCCGTTGGAAGGAGAGGTTAGTTTTTGGGTGATGCCATGGAGACTTCTTGGCGGTGGTTTGATCATATTGATTTTTGTCCTTATTGGTCTCAAATCAGCTTTACAAAACACTTGGAGAAAAATTTCCGGATTTTTTCGGAAAAAATAAACTTTTCGACCATATGAAAACAAAATTTTTTGGCGTTGTCTTTTTTGCGTATCTAGTGTTATTTTCTAGACCTGTTTGGGCGACAGAACAAGCGACTCAAAACAGCTTTACGCTAAGTCCATATTTTCAAAATATCGATGTTGCAGCGAGTGATGAGAACGTGCCTTTTTCCGTGAATGTCACCAACACAACCGATGCCCCGGCCGTTTTTCGACTTTCAGTTTTGGATTTTGGCACTCTGGATGAATCGGGCGGAGTGGCCTTTTTAGGCTCATCGAGTAATTTAAAATATGGTTTAGCCTCCTGGGTCAGCTTGCCCAATGATACTCTCGTACTGAAACCGGGGGAAACACAAAGCGTCAAAGGAACGATAAAAAATCAAGAATCACTTTCGCCCGGTGGACACTATGGAGCCTTGTTTTTTAGAATTGAGGATAACACTGATCAGGTGGCAGTCAACAAGGATAATGTTGCTTTTAATCCATCTTTCGCTTCTTTGTTTTTTGTGCGTAAAATCGGCGGAGAAACATATGGTCTCAAACTGAGTAATTTTGATTTCACTCACAATATTTTATTTGTGCCTAAAGCGCTAAAGTTACGCTTTCAAAACACCGGCAACACTCACATTGCCCCACGCGGGATTGTCACAATAGCTGATCCCTTAGGACGTCCAATAGAAAAAGGAATAATCAATAATGCTTCGGCCTTGATTTTGCCGGAAACATTTCGAATTTATCCGGTTTCATTTTTGTCCTTGGCGCGAACTTTTATTCCCGGACGCTATACCTTGGCCATAAATTATCGCTATGACGGTAAAGATGATCTTGATACTGAGCAGTTTAAATTTTTCTTTCTACCACCTTTTTTTATTGCGTTCGTGCTAGGTTTAGCGTTGCTATTTTTTGTGTATTTTAAATATCTTAATAGAAAAGAAAAAAATGGAGACGAAAAAAATGGAAAATAATCCGGCTCAAAAAGAGGGAGAAGAAAATAAGACAAAAAAAAGCTGGAAAAAATATTTTTATCTGGCCATACTAACCCTTATCGCTGTTTTCGGGTATTTATTTTACCGCTTTACCCAAAAACCGGCCGAAGGCGTGGTTAAAACCGGCGTTTCTCAAAATGAAATGGAAAAAAAAGTCCAATCCGTACCGGAAGTCTTTTCTGGAAAGTATCTGACTTTTATGTATGAAAATAAATATTTCTTGAAAACACACGATGATAAGGCGGATGAGAGCGGGATAATCCTAGAACGAGCCTACTTATCTGAAAATGGTTCAATTTCAAAAAAAATCCAGCTGACAATAAGAAGTCTCCCTAGTCATAATTTGGATGATTGTCCCGATTATAAAATGCGTGAATTGGACACGGCGCGCTATAAAAAAGAGATTTTTTCCCAAGGGGAATTTTCCAGCACAGCTTTTGTTCCGGCAGATGACAGTCAATTTACCAAAACATTTTTCCTCACCCATGGAGATTATTTAGCCATAGTTGTCTTCACGGCGCCAGCAGTGATGGATGATGAGCTGAATGAGGAAGCTGATGGGGTGGCTGCAAGCGTTAATTGGTTAAAATAAGAAGCGATATAAGAAGAAAATAACAAGCCACTTGCAATTTGCAAAAAAGTATGCTATAATAGACATACAAGCTTGAAGGAAGGCTTGAATAAACGGGTGAGACTTGTTTTGAACAACAAAAACGGGTCTGACCCGTTTATTTTTTTTGCAAAAAAAGACCCTAAAAAACGTCAATGCTGGATAAAAAACAAAAACCAAAACTCCCATATTTCCTATCCATAATCCTGATTTCTCTAGGGGGATTTTTTGTTTTCAAGACTTATTCCGTCCAAGCGGCTGTTGGCATTAATCATAAAATCAACTTTCAAGGCAAAATGATCAATACAGACGGGACTAATGTGACTAATAATAGTTATAACTTTCTTTTTTGTATCTATACCAGTGCCACTCCCGCCACTCCGTGTACAGCTGGTGCCAATAATGACGCTGTCTGGAGAGAATCAAAAAGTCTCACGGTGACGGATGGAATCTTCCAAACTAATCTAGGAGACACCACCACCCTTCCCGGTTCGGTTGACTTCAATTCAGATAATATTTACCTCGGTATTAACTTCAATTCTAACGGCCAAATGTCTCCTTTGGTTCAATTTACCTCTGCCCCCTATGCTTTCAATTCAGATAATTTAGATGGGAAAGATTGGGCCGCTCCCGGAGCCATAGGGACGACCACCCCTAGTACAGCCATTTTCACTACTATTAATGCGACGGCTGGGACGGTTACGGCTATCGGCAATACGACCGGTACTACAATCATCACGTCTGGAGGAGTTTCTTCCTGGACAAATACGTCCGGGAATTTTACGCTTTCCACCACCACTTCCGGCACCTTAGCTCTCAGTTCAGCCGGAGCACTGAATCTGAGCGCGGCCAGTGCGTCTACCGTGACCTTGGCCAATGTGACAAACGCTTTAAATTATGATGCTAATACGCTTTCCATTGATGCCCTTAATAATCGAATCGGAATCGGGACAAGTGGCCCGGTCGCTTATTTGGACATTAAGGCTTCTGACACGAATGCTCCTAGCTTACAGATAAATTCCGGCAACGCCCCCAGTGCTCCGAGTAACGGAAACCTGTGGTATGATGGCACTCATTTGTATTTTCATTCTTCTACTGATCATGATCTTTTAGCTTCTGGTGGTGGTATGGCTAATCCTATGACTAATATGGGAGATATTATTTATGGAGGAGCGAGTGGCGCACCAGCTAGACTTACTGGCTCGACTAATAATGGCTATGTTTTAGCTTATAATACTACGACCAATGCGCCTTATTGGACGGCGATGACAGGAGGAGGAATGGCAATTAGTGGTGCGATAACTGGAGCAACTAGTGGATCAATTCTTTTTGCCGATAGCTCTAACCAATTGGCTCAGGACAATAATAATTTTTTCTGGAACAATGCTTCTTCCAGCTTAGGCATAGGAACTAAAACGACCAATGCCAAATTAAGCATTTTTTCCACCGGTGAACAATTACGTCTCAGTTATGATGCACCTGATTATACTAAATTTACTACCGGAAGTGACAGTAAATTAACTATTGAAACTTCCGTTTCGACTCAATCAATGCTGACAATGGGCAAAGGAACTGCTCAAAATGCCGGAGTCAGTTTTGATGGTAACACTAATGACTATTATGTCGGTATGGATGATGCCACAGATAACTTTATGATTGGACTGGGAAGAACAATTGGCACTACGCCCTACATCACAATGGACGCTACTGGCAAAGTGGGCATTGGAACAGTTTCACCTAGCGCCCAATTACACACCACTGGCACTGTCCGCTTTCAAAACTTCGGAGCTGGTACTCTTTCCACCGATTCTAATGGAAATTTGTCCGTTTCATCTGATGAAAGATTAAAAAATATCACCGGATTATTTAGCCGTGGCTTGGAAAGTGTTTTGAGTATTAAGCCCATTATCTATCGCTGGAATGAGCTAAGTGGAATGGAAACGCAAAACGAATACGCCGGATTCAGCGCCCAAGACATTCAAAAAAACATTCCGGAAGCAGTGGGCGTGGACAGCCGTGGATTTTTGACCCTATCAGACCGACCGATTTTAGCCGCGACAGTTAATAGTATCCAACAATTAAATATTTTAATGGAAGCTCAGAATAAGGTGCTCAATCCGGAGCAGTTAGCAACAATCCTTAGTCAAACGAAGGTGACCGATTTAGGACAATTGATAAAAACAATGCAAGACCAGGATGCTATTTTTGATCAAAGAATCACGGTTTTGGAAAAACAGATTACTCTTCAAACGACACAAATAGCCACTTTGACAAACAATGCGGCCATCACCACTTCGGTCACTACTCCAAATGGGACAATACTTAATAATAAAAATGAAGTCCAGGCACTTTCTCAAACGAATACAATCATATCCGGCGGGCTATCTTTTTCCAAAGAAAATGATTCGGAAAAAAACCTCTCTATTGAAAAGGCGGTGCAATTTCTTAGTCAAGTAACATTCTCCCAACAAGTAATTTTTCAAGATAAAATAATTGCTAATGCCGGCATTGAGATTGCAGGAGAATTGACTGTTGGAAAAGATACCGCCGGGTATGCTACAATTAAACAAGGAAGCGATCATGTGAAAATTTCTTTTGAAAAATCTTATCAAGCCACTCCATTTGTCAATGCTACGCTTTCTTCCGGCCAGAGCAAAAACAAAGATCTTGACGCGGCGACGGCAGAATGGTTGCTCCTATCGGACATTCATTTCATCGTGACCAACGTGAGTCAAGATGGTTTTGAAATCAAGATAAATAAAATGGCTGATGGAGAGGTCTCCTTTATGTGGATGGCGGTTTCCGTTAAAGACCCGGCAACAGCCATTGGAGAAGAGCCCTTCTTTCAATTGGGAAAAGACTCTTCCGGAGACATTGTTGATTTAACCACGGATGATAATGCCACAGCCGAGACTGTTGCTTCTAGCGCTATTACTGATTCTACAACCGATTCTGGTGTCACCACGACTACTATACCTACAAAAATTACCAACGATACTGTCACCACTGTTGTGCCGTCTAGCGCATCTGATAGTGCGACAGTCATTGGAGGAACTATTAGCGACAAATAAAGACAGAAAAAAGATAAATAGAAAAGGGGAGATATGCCAAAGACTAAAAATAAAACCATAAGCTTTTTGAAATTCGGGGTGCTTGCCTTGTTTGTTTTGTTTTTCATTTTTCAGTCACGACTTCCCCACCCGTCGCTTGTTTATGCCGCAACATCTAATACTGCAAGTAGTCCACTTAAAGAACAAAAAACAATTGATCAAAAGAGCGGGCAAGTGAAACAGGTCAAGAAATCTTCGCCTGTGCGAGATCCTTGGTCAGGAGTTTCTCAAGATCTTGGTCATAAAGGCGCATCAATTAAGACTGGGCAAAAGGACTGGGCTGCAGATTCGGCGCCGAAATTTGGAATGACATACCCGGACAAGGGCATCGTAAGAAACATTATTTCATCCTTTTTTTCTATTTTTACCCATAAGAAAATCCAAGTTCAGCTCGTGCCAGTAAAAGGAGAAGAAGCGCGGGTGCTTCAGGAAGGTAGGGACTTTTCCGTTGACTATTCTTTAAGCGGAGCGAGTGTCGAGTTGTCTCCTTCAGTTCAAATTAAACCGCGTAAATATGAGTTGGTGGTGAAGTTGGCCAATGGAAGTGAGGAATATAATTTCAAACAGGATTTTACCTGGGGAGTTTTGGTGCTTAATACAAATAAATCAGTCTACGCACCTAATGAAAAGGCTTCGATCTCTATGGCAGTTCTTAACGAATTGGGCGAGATGGATTGTGACGCTAAATTGGAGCTTAAGATCGAAAATTCCCAGCAGGGCATATCCGATGAACTTTCAACAGACAATGGCAAAATCGTGCTTGATCGAAAAATTTGCCAAGCGAAAGATTTCACTCTTAATCCGGACTATTCGGCTACGTATGACATTAAGGGAGCAGGCGCATATAAACTCACACTTACTTCCCAAACAGCCAACGGAATTTTCACAATTACTGATCAGTTTGAGGTGCAAGAGAATGCGCCTTTTTCCATTGAAAGGACGTCGGCCACGCGTATCTATCCACTTAATAAATATCCGGTGATGCTGGATATCACTGCCAATCAGGATTTTTCAGGAAGGCTGGAGGAAGCGGTGCCGGCGAGTTTTAACATCAGTCCCCTCGAGGACGGAAATTACGAGTCTTATGATCACTCGAAAAATAATAACAACCAAAAAATTATCAGCTGGGATGTTTCCCTCAAAAAAGGCGATAAACTCTCTTTGGCTTATCAGTATAAAGCACCCGAAGTTTCCCCGGAATTTTATTTTCTAGGTCCGCTTAAATTTTTAGAAAAAAGTCCGATACCTTTTTTTCCTAACAGAACGGTTTTTCAGGAAATCCGTAAATGGCAAATTGCAACGGATGGTTTAGCGCGGACTTGGACCGGCAATGTTAATGGCGACTGGTCAAATCCGGCCAATTGGTCACCGCAAACAGCGCCCAGTGCCGGCGACGATCTGGTTTTCCCAGTTGGTGCGACAACTTATTCCACTAATAACGATTTTGTCCAAAATAAATTATTTAATTCCATCACCATTTCCGACAGCGGTTATACTTTGGCCGGCAATGATATTATTCTTGGGCAAGGCTTAGCGGGGATTACTGACAATGCCAGCTCAGGTGGAAATATTATTAGTTTGAATATTAGAATGGATGCTACTCGCTGGATTACGGTTGCTAGTAGCGACGAGACCTTAACCATTAGTGGGATGATTGCTGGAATAGGCGGTTTGACTAAAGAAGGTCTGGGAAAACTGACATTGTCCGGCGCGAACACCTTTGGTGGTGTGACGAAAGTTAACGTCGGAACTTTGAGTGCTCAAAACGCTACGGCGCTCGGGACAATTGCCCTCGGTACGGAGGTTGTTGGCGAGGCAGCCTTGGAACTACAAGGCGGAATTGCCATCGGTCGCGAAGCCTTAACACTTCGAGGTTATGGCAATTCCAGTAGTGGAGCCCTGCGTAGTGTTTTAAACGATAATAGTTTTGCCGGTCTTGTCACCATCACCCAGACGACTAAAATAGCTTCTGATTCCGGCACGCTCACTCTCAGTGGCGGTGTGGCAGGAGCTTTTAGTTTAATTCTTGATGGTTCAGGCAGTCTTAATTTCACCACTGCTCCGATTGCAACATCTTTTGTGACAAAAAACGGCGGTGGGATAACCACTTTCAGTTTTCCTAATACCTATACCGGACTGACAACTATCAACGCCGGAACACTACGCTACGGCTGTGATAACGCAATGATGACAGGTGGAATTACCATTACTGGCGGAACGCTTGATATGGCGAGTTACTCCGATATGCAAGGCACAATCACGCTTGGAACGCTCACTGGTGGGATGGGAACTATTACTGGGACAACTGGTATTTTGAGCAGTGGTGTTTGGACGGTTTATGCCGGAACCATCAGTGCCATTATGGGTGGCGATGGTGGAGCAGTGACTAAATCGACCTACGGAACTGTTACCCTGACTCGCTCAAATCAATTCACCGGAAATGTTACGGTTTCAGTGGGCATCCTTGATATCCAAAACAGCCTGGCACTTGGGACTATTGACGGAATTACAACGGTCACCTCTGGTGCGACATTACAGATCGATGGCACCGGATTGTCGGTGCCAGAATTCATTTCAATTGGTGGTATTGGCTTAATTAATGCTGGAGCAGTTAATAATATTAATGGCAGTAACACTATCACTGGACTAATTACTATGACGGCGGCTTCGACCATTAATGCAGAGATTGGCAGTGTATTGACAATTGCGACCGGTGGAATTACCGGTACTTTTGCTCTAACGGTTGACGGCGACGGAGATACTAATTTTAGCACCGGTCCAATCTCCAACAGTTCTGGAACGATTATAAAAAATGGGCAAGGTAATATGATAATTTCAACCTTCTGCCCATATACCGGCTCAACAACAGTCAATCATGGGACCTTGACTTTGAACGGCAATGGATCGATTATCCAATCGACTACCATGAGAATCAACACCGATGGAACAATCGTTATTGACAACACTAGCGGTCAGCTTGACCGCCTATCTGACTCACTCGCCTTAACTATGGCTGGCGGAGTTTTTATTCTAAAAGGAAGTTCCAGTGATAATGTTATGTCGATTGCTGGAACATTAACCACTGTCTCTGGTCAAAATAAGATTATTCTCTCTGCCGGTTCGGGAGGTTATACAATTTTACGCTTTGCTTCATTGAGTAGATCAGCTGGGTCGTCACTGTTGGTTAGAGGGCCTAATCTTGGTTCTCTGCCGGGAGCAGGTGTGGCAACATTAACCTTTAACACTGCTCCGACTTTAGTGGGTGACGACGGCGCACCGGGGACGCCAACGGTAAGTATCTTGCAAGGTGTCTTTGGTGACAATTCGCTGGATGGTGATGGAACGGATATGGTGACATACAACCGGGGGAATAGTTATGGATTGCGTTTATTAAATAATGCCGGGTTTAGTAACGAATATACCTCTGACCCAACAATTACCAATGCGAATGTGCGCATCTCTTCGCCGATGACAGCCGTAACAACACAAATCGCTTCATTAATTATGGACAATGGGGCGAGCATTACTGACGCCGGATCAGCGCAAACAATGAAAATAGTGTCAGGCAATATTATCAACCTTACATCCGGCACAACAATCGCTGGGGCGAATACCACTCTTTCTGGTGGTTTAACCGGTACGACGGAATTTATTTTAAGATTAGTTGGAGATGTTAATTTATCGGCTCAACTCGCGACTAGTGGCGGAGTTACGAAAAGTGGGGTGGGAACACTGACGCTTTCCAGCGCTCAAGCGTATTCAGGCTTAACGGCAATCAATCGGGGAGCATTACTTTTTGCTGTGGATGATGCTCTTGGATCAGGAAATGTTACAGTTGACAGTTCGACACTTGATATTGGGGATTTTAGTGATTCAGTCGGGGCTGTGACACTTCAAGGTGGAACAATTACCGGAGGAAGTGGCACATTAACTGGAACATCCTATAATTTTCGCGATGGCACCGTGAGCGCTATTCTTGGCGGAGGTGGAACTTTAACCAAAATTAATACTAACACAAATCTTGAATCGACTGTTGTGCTGACTCGGGAAAACACCTTGTCCGGGATAATTACAATTAGCAGTGGAATTTTGCAGCTTGGTACAGATGGTGGGGCGGTCAATGGACCATTAGGCACAACCGCCGGAATAATAACAGTTGCAAGTGGAGCGACGCTTGATCTAAATGGACATACACTTGGCACAACCCAGCCAATCACAATTAACGGAACTGGTATTGGTGCACGTGGAGCGATTATTAATACATCAGCTACTCCCGTTACCTACAGCGGGCCGGTAACTTTGGGAACCGCGCCTCGAATTGGCGCAAACTCTGGCAAGATTACAATGAGTGGCGATATTTCCGGAAGTGTTGCGCTGACAGTCGGCGGATTTAGTGACATCGATTTAACTGGCGTGCTTTCCGGAACTATGAGTGTAATAAAAGACGGATTTGGAACTTATACGCCGACGAATGATAATTCATCGTATTCCGGCGCAACGACAGTTAATGTCGGAACACTTAAACTTGGCAGTGCCGGGAGTGGTTCAAATTCTCCTCTTGGAACCACAGCCGGTGCAACGGCAGTGACCGCCGGGGCGACGCTTGACTTAAATGGAATCACTCTTGCAACGACGGAACCGATTACTAATTTAAACGGTATTGGTGGGGGAGCTGGTGATTTCGCGCCAGGTGCTTTGATTAATAGTTCAAATACGCCAGTTTCATATTCCGGAACAATTACGATTGCCTCCGGGGCGATGATTCGCTCAAGCTTCGGAGCTATGACCTTAAGTGCCATATCGGGCTCAGCCGCAAGTTTGGTGCTGGCCGGTAGTACAGGCGGAACTATTACTGGAGTGATTGGCACCACGACGGGAGCGCTGACAAAAATTGATGCCGGATCATGGACATTATCCGGACAAAGCACGTTTACCGGAGCGTCGACAATTTATCAAGGCACTATAATTCTTGGCGTGGACGGCAACGGTACCCAAAGTCCTCTCGGAACAGTAGCTGGTACGACAACAGTGTACAGCGGAGGCGTGTTGGATTTGAATGGTTATTCTCTTGGCATTGCCAAACCATTGGCAATTAATGGCTTTGGCATTTCAAATGGTGGCGCGATGGTGAATAATTCTTTAAGTGGAGTAACTTATAGCGGTACTCGTACCCTCGGGTCAGATATTCGTACCACTAATTCCGGGACGGGACTTTTAACTTTAAGTGGCATTCAAAGTGGCGCTTTTGAATCACGCTATGGCGGTGCCGGGGATACAACGATTTCGGCGGCAATCGCGGCGACTGGTAGTGCTCTTTTGAAAGACGGGGCGGGAAATCTTAATCTAACTGCGGCTAACGGTCTCACCGGAGTGACAACAGTAAACAATGGAACAATAAAAGAAGGAATCACGAGCGCACTGGCAGCTGGTAACTTAGTGGTTAATGGTGGGACTTTTGATATGAACTCTTTCTCGGACACTGTTGGCGCAGTGATTATGACGGGAGGGGAAATTGCGAGCACAGGTGGAGGCGTTCTGACGGGAACAGCCTATACTTTTGAAAATGGGACGATTAGTGGGATAATTAATGGTATAGTTGCAGTCACAAAAAACACGGCCGGGACAGTTACTTTGACCGGCGCGGAAACTATTTCTTCCACTATGACAATTAATGCCGGAACCTTGGCATTTAGCGGATCCGGCACGGCGACGAGCGTGACTGCCGTTACAATAAATTTAGGAGCCACGCTAACAGTCGATAATAGTAGTGCGAATATTGGTGATCGAATTGGTAACATTGCGCTCACCATGAATGGTGGAAATTTTAATTTTATTGGCATGGATTCTACGACTGTCACGGAATCGATCAATCAGTTGGCTTTTGCCTCGGGGCATAATACAGTCACAGTTGATCCTCGAGGAGGTAGTGGCGGCTTAGGCACGACCTTAACAGTCACTAATGCTGCCTGTCTTAATCGTACGGCCGGAGCAACTATGCTTTTTCGAGGCAAGCAATTTGGCTCTACTCCAGCGGCCGGTGTTTCATCATTTGTCTGTTCAACGGGACCGACTTTGTCCGGTGCGGGTGGAGTGGCGAATTCAAAAACTGTCAGCATCATCAAGGGCGCGTTTGGCGACTCATCACTCACTGGTACGGGCGGCGATATGGTGACATATAATATTGGAAACACTACCGGTTTACGCCTCCTAAACGGTGCCGGTTACACAACTGAATATCAAGGCGATCTATCGGTGACCAATGCTAATGTAAAATTGACATCCAGTGTTGCGGCCACTGCCAATAATAATAATTCGTTGATTTTAAATGGCTTTAACGTCAACAATGCCTCGTTGACTATGCCGATGGCCAGTGCTAGTTTAGCCGGAAATGTTTTGATAAATTCAGCTAATGGAATTTCTGGTGCCAATACAGTACTCGGTATCACAACCTATGAGCTTGATGTTTTGGCAACGGAGAATGGGACTATCTCTGCTGTAATCGGGACAGCTACGACCGGTTCTTTAGTTTTAAGTGGTAGTGGAAATGTAACTTTAAGTGCGGCAAATCTTTATACTGGTACAACCTTTATTAATGGCGCTACTTTAACTGAAGGTGTTTCAAATGCTCTATCGACTGGTGGCGTGACTGTGGTTGGCGGAACTTTCAACTTAAATGGAAATTCGGATTCGGTCGGAGCAATCACAGCGACAGCCGGAATTATTGATTCTGGCGTCGGAACCTTAACCACAACTGGAACTGTGACAACAATCGCCAATGCCAACCAAAATTCACTAATTACTGGAACGCTTGTGTTGCCAGCGACGGCGACAATCAACGTTACTGTTGGCCTCGTTGATAATGACGCGGTGATTTCAGCCACCCTTATCGGGGCTGGCACATCTTTGACAAAAAGTGGCACGGGTATAGTCGTTTTAGCCGGCAATAATACAAATATTGGTTCGACTTTAATCACTGCCGGAACAGTTAGACTAGGAATGGCTGGCTCCGGAGGTAATGGACCGCTCGGCACGATTGCGGGCGTGACAACCGTGAGTAGTGGAGCAGCTCTTGATCTCAACGGTTATACGCTCAACAACGCCGAGGCAACGACCATTAGTGGCACTGGGCTAACTGCTAGTGCCAAGGGTGTTATCTTAAATACCGCATCGACAGCCGTTACCTATAAGGGTCTTCTAACGCTCGGTGCCGCTTCGACAGTTGAAGCGGATTATGGCGATATTAATTTAACAGCTTCCGGGACGATTACTGGGGCGACATTTGCATTATCCTTACTCGGAGCGGGAAACGGAACACTGGCAAGTATCGTCGGCACAACATCTGGCACAATTGTGAAAAATAATTTAGGAACCTGGACATTATCCGGAAACAGCACTTACACCGGTGTGACCACTATTTCAGCGGGCGTTCTTCAATTGGGCGGAACTGGATCCGGAGCGAACAGTCCATTAGGGACAATTGGGACAGGCACGACCATTACCAGTGGAGCTATGCTTGATCTTAATGGATACACATTAGTGACGGCTGAAGGATTAACATCAGTTAGTGGAACCGGTATTGCCAATGCCGGCGCGATTACAACAAGCTCGGGAAGCGCAACAAGTTTTTCCGGTCCAATTACGCTGGGTGCCACTTCTCGTTTGACTAATTTTGGATCAGGCACTTTTTCTTTGAGCGGTGCTTTGGCCGGTGCATACACATTGACACTAGTCTCTTCACCCGGAACAATTACCCAGTCGAGCACGAGCGCTTGGAGTAATGTGGCTGGAGGATTCACTAAAGAAGGCTCTGGTTTGGCGATTCTCGCCGGACAAAATGCGTTTACCAGTACAGTCACAGTAAGTAGTGGGACCTTGCAAGTCGGTGCGAACGGCGGGCCGACTTCTACACCTCTGGGAACAATCGCTGGCGCTACGGCAGTGGCTCTGGGGGCTGTGCTTGATTTAAATACTTATGTTGTCGGCGGTGCTTCCACTTGGGAACCATTAACCCTTAATGGATCAGGTATTAATAATGGTGGCGCGCTTATTGGTTCGGCAACAAGCACTAATAATTTTGGTGTCGTAACATACGGATCAAATGCCCGAGTGATTAATTCTGGGACGGGAGAGATAAATTTTGCCGGCGCTCCGACCGGTACGCTTAACTATATCTTTGGTGGTTCCGGCCCGATAAAGATTTCCGGAATTATGCCAGCGGTGGCAATTACCATTACTAAATTTGATTCCGGCACGTTAACTTTAAACGCGGCCGGTACTCAAACGGGTTTAATCAGAATCAACGGTGGCACGGTGAAATATGGTGTGGCGAATGCAATTCTTTCTAACGCAGTTACTATTGCCGGCGGAACACTGGATATTAACGGGCAAACTGATAGTGTTGGCGCTATAACTTTAATGAGTGGATCAATTATAAATAGCGGAACGGCTGCGACCTTGACCGGGACAGGTTATACTTTTTACGGTGGAGCGATTAGTGCTCCGCTTGGTGGTAGCGCGATTGCAATGACTAAAAACACTGGAGATACATTGACAATTAATGCGGGGATGACTGATACCGGGACTTTAACTATAAACGCCGGTACGGTACAACTTTTAGCCAGCGGTGGGATTAACAATGGTGCGGCGGTGACGGTGGCCGGCGGAACATTTGATCTTCAGTCGAATTCTGATACGGTAGCAGCGGTAAATTTAACTAGTGGCTTTATTATTGGTTCCGGGACATTAACCGGAAAGTCGTATGCGGTCGCTAGCGGAACCATTAGTGCGAACTTGGCCGGAGCGGTTAATTTAACAAAAACGTCGACCGGAACAGTCACCCTAGCCGGAACAAATACTTATACCGGAGTGACGACGATTAGCGCCGGCACAATAAGTGTTTCAGCTATTAATAATGGTGGAGTGGCTGGCGGATTGGGCCAAGCAGGAAATGCGGCGACAAATATTGTTTCCAATGCGGGAACAGGGACTTTGCAGTACACTGGACCAACTACTTCAACCGATCGAAACATTACCACAACTGCGGCCATCACATTACAAATTGATGTTACCAACCCACAGACGGTTTTGACCTGGAACGGTGCGACCACCGCGACCACTGCTCCTTTGAATAAGACGGGCATGGGCACTGTTATTTTGGCAACGGCGACTAGTCGTACAGGGGTAACAACTGTGTTTTCTGGCACTTTACAATACGGTGTTGCCAACGCGCTATTGACTGGTGGCGTAACGGTTAACAATGGTATATTTGATATTAATAATTATTCGGATAGGGTTGTGTCAATTGTACTTTTAAACGGAGGGCAAATTATCGACTCGGGCGGTTCGACTGCTGTTTTAGCCAGTACGGCAACCTTTGACTTTCGTAGTGGAACAGTAAGCGCCGTTTTAGGAAGTGCCGTTGTGGCCGCTCTTTCAAAAACCACAACTGACCGTGTCATCCTTTCGGGTAGTAATATCTTTATTAGCGCGGCAGGTAATACGATTGCCCTGAGTGCCGGCGCATTGAATCTACAAAATGACAATGCCCTTGGCGATCCGACGAGAGCATTGACATTGACCGTAACAGCAGGGGCAATGCTTGAATTACAAAGCAATATTACATTACCTGCAACTAAATCTATTGCCTTTAGTGGAACCGGCGTAAATAATCAAGGTGCAATTAATAATATCAGTGATTCAAATATAATTAATGCCGCCATTGCTCAAAGTGCGTCCGGTACGCGCGTGAATTCGACCAGTGGCACACTTACCTTGAACGGCAATATCACGGGTACCGCACGGAGCATTACATTTGGTGGTTCGGGGAATATCGTCCACACTGGGACGATTGCCACTACGTCGGGTGCGGTCACTAAGGATGGCATAGGAGCACTCTATTTAATGACGGCCAACACTTATACTGGAATGACGACTATTAATGCCGGAGTGGTTAATATCCAAAATGCTACATCTTTGGGCACCACTACAAATGGAACTATTGTAAATAGTGGGGGAGCCTTGCAACTTCAAAACAATATCACAGTGGGCGCGGAAGTGCTGACCCTGGATGGCACCGGCATTTCTAATGACGGAGTGTTGCGGAATATGAGTGATACAAATGTTTGGCAGGGAAATTTAACTCTTAACAGTACTAGTGCAATCGGCGTTGATGCGAATTCTTTGACAATCTCTGGTTCGATTATTGGCGGAGATTCGATAGGTCTAAATAAAGTCGGAGTTGCAACACTCACAGTGGGAAACACCACGCTTGGTGGCGATCTGACGATTTCAGCCGGGACATTGGCGGCTTCCGGCTCAAGCGCTATTAGTGTGGGCGGAAATTGGACTAATGCCGACACCTTCACTGCCAATTCCAGCTCCGTCACTTTTAATTCCTCTTCCACCAGTAAAATTATTGATTCGGGCGGGACAGAAAGTCCTTTCTATGATTTGGCGTTTGATAGCGCTTCTGGGGGCTGGAGCATTAGTAGTCATGATATCAAAGTTAGCCATAATTTGAGCCTTAATGCGGTTAACGACTGGACATTGCAATCCGGTCGAACATTAGAGGTGAACGGAAACTATTTTCTGACTGACGATGCTTCTTCCAGGACTAATTGGTCCGGCTCAACTTTTTATCTTAATGGCACTTCGCAGACAATCGGCTCAAAGAATCAGGGTAAGGTAGTTTATGGGACACTCCAAATTGGAGCTAATACCGATGTCAGAATGTGGAACTCTAATGTCGGAACTTTCACGGTTAATGCGTCCGGTTCGCTCTATTCTCAAGATCATAATAATATCGATGGTAATCTCTATGTTTGGGGAGACTATCATACGTCTGGCAATGATTATTGGAATTATACCATTGATTTTGATGGCACTGCTCTTGCCGGAAGCTCAAGAAAAGTCACGGTGCTGGTTGATCCTGCCAGTAGCGTCACCGTTGATCCGAGTGCAACCTTAAATGCCATCGGTGTCACTTCAGCCGGTATGACCACAATCGATCGCCAAGGCATTGTCGGCGGGTATAATTTAATTAATGATGGTGGAACCATAAACTTCCAATATGCTGACTTGGAACATCTTAACGGCAATAAAGGACTTGATATCCGCAGTGGTTCAACTGTCACCAGTTTGGATTATTGCAAATTCAATAATTTGGTCGGCACCGCATCGACTAATGACGCTTTTATTACAGTTGACTCTAGTGTAATTGGTTCAGGCAACCAAACATTTACCAGCGTGCAATTTGACAACACCGGCTCGGGAGCGGAGTTTAATGTTTATATTTCAACTAGTGTAGCCGGTTATTGGTTGTTTCAAAGTTCCACTGGTTCATTTGATGGAGAAGTTTATGACGGTTACTTTAACGGTTCTATTTCGCTTGACGACGCTGATCCAGGAATGATTCACTGGGCATCAATCGACACTCCTGGCAATAGCACTAATTTGGAAGGCACGATGAATTTGGAAGGTACGATGAATTTGAATTAGGACAAGAAAAGAGCGAAGGATAAAACTTGCCATTTTTAAAAGACCAAGATGAACCGAGCTTTTCAATCGCGGGATTTTTTGGTATGATGATATTAAAAGAAATATTAAAATAAAAAAAATATGGCTGACATAGAAGAATTTTTTAAGCCAAGAGAAAAAAGAGAAAAAGTGGTTAAAAAAATAAAAAAAATGGATAAACCAGAAAAAAAAGAAAAGGTTGAAAAAAACTCCAAAGAAAAAAATTCTTTTTTCCACTGGAAAAAGAATTTAAAAATAGGGGGTTGGATTTTGGCGGTGGCTATGTTCCTTTTGGCTATTGGAACTTCTATTTATTTTTATCGCATGTATAAAAAAGCCTTGGCGACAGGAGAAAACATTCAGAAAAAAAGTGAGACGGAATTGCTTTTGGAAAATCTTGGGAAACTCATTGAATTACCGACAAATGAAGGGCCAACCATTGCTACGGTTACAGACAAAACAAAACTGACACAACAAGAGTTTTTTCAAAAAGCTCAAAATGGAGACAAGATAATTATTTATACTCAAGGGAAAAGAGCTATCCTTTTCCGTCCTGCTGAAAACAAAATTATCGATGTGGCTACGTTGAACACTTCCAGCGACTCCGCTCCTGCTGATACAACTAACGGTAATGTGGACGCGCAAAGTCAGACTGACGGCGCAAGCAATGTTCCCACCCAAAACCAAACGTCAGAGCAAACTGCTCCGGCTGAAAAAACTCCCGTTAATGTTTTTGTGTATAATGGCACTACTATGAAAGGTATCGCCAAATCCTTAGGAGAGAAAGTTTCCAATGTAGAAGGAGTAATACTTTCAGGAACAGGGAATGCGAAGGCTAATTATGAAGACACTATTGTGGTTGATTTGACCGGAAAAAATCAGGAGATAGCCCAAAAAACTGCTGATTCTCTTTCGGCTAAAGTAGGCACTTTGCCGGTAGGCGAGACTAAGCCAGATGCGGATATTTTAGTGATTGCCGGCAAAAATTAGGAAGAGTTGGGAGACTGTTTGATTTCAAAAGATTAAAATACCATAGACTAATGATATGAAAAAACTCATCCCACAGAATCTAAAAAATTACTATCATCTAGCTCAAGCTGTAATTGCCAATCTCTGGTTTGGATTCCCTAGTCGCAAAATGAAAATTATTGGTGTGACCGGCACCAATGGAAAAACGACGACAGTCCAGATGATTGGGCGTATTCTGGAAGAATCCGGAAAAATAGTTGCTGTTGCGTCTACTATTAATTTTAAGATTGCGGATAAGGAATGGGTGAATAAAACTAAATTTACCACCCTCTCTAGTTTCTCGGTGCAAAAATTTTTAAAGTCTGCGGCTACGGCTGGATGCGAGGTGGTAGTTTTGGAAACTTCTTCCCACGCTCTGGATCAAAATCGAGTCTGGGGAGTTAAATATGACACGGCGGTCATCACCAACGTTACGCGCGAGCACTTGGACTATCATGAAAATATGGAAGAGTACCGCATTGCGAAATTAAAACTATTTTCGCACATTAAAAAAGCAGTTGTGAATTTTGATATGGAAAATGCGAAGGATTATCTGGACGTAGAGGCGCCTAAAAAATATGCTTTTTCCACCCGATTGGATGCGGAGATTGAAAATGAGGATGATGATGTGGAAAAGATAAAATTGATTAAAGCCCAAGAGGTTCATTTGGAAATAGACAATTCTACTTTTAAAGTTTTGGACACTGAATTTAAATTAAAAATGCCGGGACTTTTCAATGTGGAAAACGCTCTGGCCGCTATTAGTGTCGGAATTTCCAATGGGATAAGTCTCTCTGTTATGAAAAATGCGCTTTCCAAGATGACTGGTGTGCCGGGGAGAATGGAACACATCCAAAATGACCGCGGGATAAATATCATTGTGGACTATGCGGTGACGCCGGACAGTTTGGAAAAATTATACACTTTGATTTCTCAAATTAAAAAAGGCCCGAAAAGAAAAATGGAAATGGCCGAAGCTCTGACGAGCAACAAAGTCATCGCAGTTTTTGGTTCTTGTGGAGAGCGCGACCGAGGCAAGCGTCCAATGATGGGAGCAATTGTCGACAAAAATGCCGATTATATAATTCTCACCAATGAAGACCCATACAATGAAGATCCGCAACAAATTATCGACGAAGTGGCCAATGGTATTATGGAGAAAAAGGAAAATGAAAATTTTTGGAAAATTTTGGATCGGCGTGAAGCTATTCAAAAAGCTTTGCAGTTGGCGAAACCGGGAGACGTCGTTGTGGTCACCGGCAAAGGGGCAGAGGAGACTATGAGAGTGGGAGATAAAAATATTTCGTGGAATGACAAGAAAGTGATTTTGGAAGAACTAAAACAGAACCACTAATTATCACATGAGACCACTGATTACACATGAACTAAAAAAAACTACAGAATTAATTCTGTAATTTTTTAATTCAGTATTTAATTCATGAATTAATTCAGTAATTAAAAAAGATTATCCCAAAACCTTTGCTAAAATCAAAGTCAAAGTGAAGCCATAAATCCCGCCGACAATCACTTCGCTGACGCGGTGACCCATGCGTTCTTTGAGGCGGGGGAATTGGTCTTCGTTGATGTTGAGTTGGCGGATGAGCATATTGAGATATCTGCCTTGGTCGCCCATATAGACACGAAGACGGGCCGCGTCGTCGATGACGATAATGGCGAGAGCCACTGCCACGGCAAAAGCACCGGAAGCCATTCCGTCATAATAGCCGACAGAAGTGACAAGCGCTACAATGAAGCCGGTGTGGGCGCTCGGCATATGCCCGTGTGTCATCGCATAGCGCCAATTCCAGCCGTGTTTGTTGCAATAGACTATGAATTTAGTGAGTTGAACTACGAAGCCCACGAAAACCGGAATAAGGAAAATGTAATATTTTGAGATATCAAGCATATTTGTTTGTATTATTAATTAGACTATAGATAAATTATAACATATTTTCGCTTATTTTACATATTGCTGGGAAATTGTTATAATAAAAACATAATTATTTAAATTAATAAAAACTATGGGAATTATCCTGATTATTATCTTGGTGGCTGTCGTCCTTTGGCTCGTGGCAATGTACAATGGTTTGGTGACGCTTAAAAATAGGACGGACGAAGCCTGGAGCGACATTGATGTGCAACTAAAAAGAAGGCATGATTTGATTCCAAACCTAATAAACACGGTTAAAGGTTATGCGGCTCACGAGAAAGAAGTTTTTGAAAAAGTGACGCAAGCCAGAGCAAATGCGATTTCAGCCGGTTCAACAGAAGATAAGGTGCAAGCGGAGAATATGTTGTCCGGTGCTTTGAAATCTCTTTTTGCGGTGGCGGAAGCTTACCCTGACCTAAAAGCCAATCAGAACTTTTTGGAACTGCAAAGAGAACTGACCGACACGGAAGACAAAATTATGGCTGCTCGCAGATTTTACAATGGCAATGTGCGTGACTTCAACACTAAACTGCAAGTTTTCCCCACTAACCTGATGGCCTCCTCTTTGGGATTTAGCGCGCGAGAATTTTTTGAAGCGGAAGAAAGTGAGAAGGAGCTTCCAAATGTGCAATTCTGAGTATGTTTTAAATGTTCTAAATGTTGTAATTGTTGTAAATGACAATAATGACAATTGCAACAAGTGAAGCGATAGAACATCTACAACATTTATAACTGTATTCTATGACTATTTATAATCAAGCCGACAAGAATACTAGATTAACCTGGGCCTACATCGCTGGGTTTTTAGTCTTTGTAATTGGGGTGGGGTATGTTTTTGCCGGAGCGATGGGTAACAGTACCATCCTCTATATTGCCGTGGCTTTCTCGGTGATTATGAGTTTTGCCTCATACTGGTGGAGTGATAGGATTGTCCTTTCAATGTCCAACGCTAAACCGGTTTCGCATGCTGACAATCCAGAAATATATCACTTGGTGGAAAATCTTTGCATTACGGCCGGCCTGCCGGTGCCGAAAATTTATATCATCGAAGACAGTTCTCCCAATGCTTTTGCGACAGGTCGTGATCCGGAGCACGGCGTGGTGTGTCTCACGACCGGCATAATTGCCAAATTAGAAAAGGCGGAATTAGAAGGGGTAATTGCACATGAACTCTCGCACATTGGTAATCGCGATATTTTACTTTCAACAGTAGTAGTAATATTAGTGGGTTTTGTTACTCTCTTGGCCGATTGGTTTCGTCATTGGGCTTTCTTTGGTGGACGATCAAATGACAACGAGGGGAATGGACAACTGCGCTTACTTCTAATGGTTGCGGCCATTATTCTTTCTATTTTGGCGCCAATTGCGACCGTCCTGATGCAATTGGCAATCTCCAGAAAGCGTGAATTTCTGGCGGATGCCGACGGTGCACTTCTTACCAGATATCCGGAAGGTCTAGCTTCAGCTTTAGAAAAGATTTCCGCCGACCCGACGCCTCTCAAAGAAGCTAATCGCGCCACCGCTCATCTTTTTATATCTAATCCATTCCGTGGAAAAAATGTTAGCAAGCTTTTTATGACCCACCCACCAATTGAAGAAAGAGTCAGGATATTACGTGGAATGGAAAAATAATTTTTAAAAAAATATGGAAGAATTTAAATTTAAACCAGTCATATCAAAAGAGAAAAATCCGAATGAGATGATTAAAGAAACAATTCTTAAAAATGCTGGAATGATTTTTTCAGGAGCCATAAAAGAACTATCAGAGGCGGAAAGAATGCATATGACAGGGGAGTTGTCGGTAGAAATGATTATGGATAATCTTTTTCCTACCAATAAATTTCTTCGTAAGGAGCAGGATTTAAAAGATGAAGCAAAAAAATATTTAGAAGAATGGAAAAATAATAAAAAGGGCAAGGATATTAAAAGCCCTGAGGGCGTAAAAATAACCATAAGTATGGTCCAGGAGGCTTGGGGAGCCGAACGCAGGCATGGCACAAAGGAGGAGGATTAGAAGAAAAAGGTAATATATGCTAGGATAAAGTTAGGAAATAAAGCGTATTATTTTAAAATAGATTGGAGGTGTAATATGGAAGAACAAAAAAAACAAGAAGAAACTTCAACTCCGGCTCAAGACGCGCCGAAGGTGGAAAATTCCGACGTGGAAAATAATAAGATTTTGGCTATCGTGGGGTATATTTTGCCAATTTTGTTTTTTGTGCCGCTTATTAATGAAGCCTCAAAAAACAGTCCTTTCGCTAAATTCCATGCCAACCAACAATTGGTTCTCCTCATCTCCGCTATCATTGTGAATGTAGTCGGTGCGATGATCCCTTTTTTGGGTTGGTTTTTGATTTTGCCGATTGGAAGCATCGCTATTATAGTTTTAGCTATCATCGGACTTATCAACGCGGCTAAGGGAGAAATGAAACCCCTCCCGATTATCGGTGGGTTTAAGATTATCTAGCTTATTTTTTTGAATTTCTCTAAAACAGACAACTTTCCTAGTTGTCTGTTTTGTTTTATAATTGAGTGATGATATAATTAATTATAAAAATAAAAAATTATTTGCGACTACTCGGGATAAATAAAATTTATGAAAAGAACAAAAATCATCGCTACACTTGGGCCTGCGACAGATTCCAAGGAAAAAATAAAACACCTGGTTAAATCCGGGATGAACGTAGCCAGGATAAATTTTTCTCACGGCGATCATATTTCTAATGGCAGAATTATCCAATATGTTAAGGAGATACGAGAAGAGTTAAAAATTCCAGTTGGAATTATGGCAGATTTACAAGGTCCACGCATCAGGACAGTAGTAAGTGATGAAAAGACTATAAAAAAAGGAGAACTCATTCTAGTCGTTGACGGTCTAAGCAGTGATCAAATTTCCAACGTACGATTTTTAGTTGCTAAACAAATTTCCAACGCTAAATTGGAAAAATACAAAGTGATAGGCTTGGATTGGGATGGCATCATAGATGATATTGAAATTGGCAATGAGATTTTAATAGAAGATGGACTTATGCGAGTAGGAGTGGTCGAGAAATATAAGGGATATTTAGTGGCGAAAGTTAAAGATGGGGGTGTGGTGAAAAATCATAAGGGAGTAAATATTCCGGACGCGGAACTAAACGTCGGGGTGGTGACGGAAAAGGACGCTAAGGATTTACGCTTCGCGCTGGAACAAGAAGTTGATTTTGTGGCTTTATCTTTCGTGAGTAACGCGGAGGAAATTTTGGAGGTCAGAGAAAAAATCAGAAAAAAAATTGGGAAAGATGCCTATATGCCTCAGCTTGTCGCTAAAATCGAAAGAAAAGAAGCAATCAAAAATATCATTGAGATTATTCGGGCTACTGATGTTATTATGGTGGCGCGCGGAGATTTGGGAATTGAAATGGAAGAAAGTCGGGTGGTTATTTATCAAAAAGAAATTATTGCTCAGTGTCTTAAAAATGCTACGCCGGTAATCGTGGCCACGCAGATGTTGAACTCTATGATTGAAAATCCGCGTCCCACGCGGGCAGAAGTTTCCGATGTTTCCAACGCGGTCATTGATCACACTGATGCAGTTATGCTTTCCGGGGAAACTGCTAATGGTAAATATCCGGTAGAAACAGTTCTTATTATGCAAGATATTATCGCCAATACGGAAAAATCTCCCTTTGATCTTTTGGAGCACGGATTTTTAGGAGACGAGGAGCATTCAGTTTCCACCGCTATCGCTCATAGCGCCCACGAGCTTTCTAAGGATGTTCATGCCGCCGCCATTGTGGCCGCTAGCGTTAGTGGATACACAGCTAGAATGATTACGCGTCATCGTCCATCAAATTCCGTTTTTGTCATCACCAATAATGTCAAGACGCACAATCAATTGAGCTTGGTGTGGGGAGTGGAAAGCTTTATCTTGCCGGAATGCAAAAGTCTGGACGAATTAATTGACCGTTCAATAGAAACTCTGCGCTTAAATAAAAAAGTGAAAATTAAAGATAGGCTGGTGATGGTGGCCGGTCGCCCTGGCGTTGCCAAAGAGCATATGAGTCTTATAAAGGTGGAGGAAGTGAAATAGCTTGAAATTTATTTAATAAAGTTTGAACAAATATTTTATTTTAGAAAATCCAGGAGTAAAAAAGCAAGCAACCAAATAAGTTGCTTGCTTTTTATTTTTCAATTTCGTGATATAATAAAAGGAGTAAAAATAAAAAATAAAAAAATATGGCGATAGCAAAAAAAACAAAAAGCAGAAAAAGTACTTTCGTTCTCTGGTTTAAGGAAACAGGAATTGGGGACATTGATTTGGTCGGAGGTAAGAACGCTTCCTTGGGAGAGATGTATTCCAACCTAAGACAAAAGGGCATTAATGTACCGGACGGCTTTGCTATTACTTCTGCCGCTTACCGCCATTTTGTTAAAAAGAACGGTCTGGATGAAAAGATTAGAAAGATTCTGAAAGGATTGGATACTGGTAATATGGCTAACTTGGCCAAGCGCGGTTATCAAATTCGCGAAGCTATTTTAGCAGCGCAATTTCCGGAAGATTTAAGAAATGACATTGTGGAAAATTATGCCAAATTGTCGCGTGAATATATGCGCCACAAGAGTTTCAAAATTACTTGGGACAAAGATGATCACACTAACCATTTTGCGGGCGGAGTGGATGTGGCGGTTCGTTCCAGTGCCACTGCGGAGGATTTGGTGGACGCTTCTTTCGCCGGTCAGCAAGAATCATACTTGAATATTATCGGAGAATATCAGCTTCTGGAATCAGTCAAAAAATGTTTCTCTTCGCTTTTCACCGATCGAGCAATTTCTTATCGAGTGGACAAAGGCTTTGATCATTTCGTCATTGCACTTTCTGTGGGTGTGCAAAAAATGGTGAGAAGTGACGAAGCGGCTTCAGGTGTGATGTTTACCATTGACACCGAGTCCGGTTTCACGGACGCTATTGTAATTAACAGTTCTTGGGGGCTAGGAGAAAATATTGTCAAAGGCAAAGTGACTCCGGATGAATTTATCGTGCATAAACCGACTTTAAAAGCTGGCTTCAAATCCATCGTGGGCAAGAAATTGGGCAGTAAGGAAAACAAATTAATCTATTCGGTCGGAGGCAATTCTTCGACGCAAGACGTGAGAGTGCCAGGGGAAGACCGTAAAAAATTCTGTTTGACTGACGCCGAAATCTTAGCGTTGGCGGAGTGGGGAGTGAAGATTGAAGATCATTACAAAAAACCGATGGATATTGAGTGGGCCAAGGATGGTCGTACCAATGAACTTTTCATCGTGCAAGCTCGCCCGGAAACCGTGCAATCTCAAAAAGATTTACAAGTTTTGGAGGAATATATTTTGAAAGGCAAAGGTAAGGTTTTGACTTGCGGATCAGCGGTGGGTGGAAAAATCGGGCAAGGGAAAGCTAATGTTATTAAAAATGTGGCTAAAATTGCCGAGTTTAAAAAAGGCGAAGTGCTGGTCACGGAAATGACTGACCCGGATTGGGAACCAATCATGAAAATTGCTTCGGCGATTGTGACCAATTCCGGCGGACGAACTTCTCACGCTGCCATTGTGAGTCGCGAACTTGGCATCCCGTGTATTGTGGGAGCAGGAAACGCCACGCGTGTCATCAGGGACAAAGCAAATATAACAGTGAGTTGCGCCGAAGGAGAAAAAGGTCAAGTCTATGAAGGACTTTTGGGCTTTGTGATTAAAAAAACTAATCTAAAAGTGCTCAAGAAAACCAAAACCAAGATTATGATGAACGTCGGTAATCCTGATCAGGCTTTTGATTTATCCTTTATTCCAAATGACGGCGTAGGGCTTGCCAGAGAAGAATTTATCATTACTGAATATATCAAAATCCATCCGATGGCACTGAAACATTATGAAAAAATCACTGATCGTGAAACCAGAAAAAAAATTGAAGACTTAACCGGAGGCTATCCGAGTAAAGAAGAATTTTTTGTAGATAAGTTGGCGGAAGGGATTGGTCGCATCGCCGCCGCCTTCTATCCGAAGGACGTCATCGTGAGACTCTCAGACTTTAAGACTAATGAATATTCAACGCTTATTGGTGGCAAAGATTTTGAACCAAAAGAGGAAAATCCGATGATCGGCTGGCGCGGAGCGTCTCGCTACTATGACCCGGACTATATGGAAGGTTTTGAATTGGAATGTAAGGCTTTCAAAAAAGTGCGCAATGTGATGGGTCTTACGAACGTGAAAATTATGGTGCCCTTTTGCCGTACAATAAAAGAAGGTCAAGAAGTCCTAGCTCAAATGAAACGTCATGGCTTGGAGCGCGGAAAAAACAAATTGGAAATTTATGTGATGTGCGAAATTCCGGCCAACGTCATTTTGGCGGAAGACTTCTCAGCTATTTTTGACGGATTTTCTATTGGTTCTAATGATCTAACGCAACTTACGCTCGGCGTAGATCGTGACAGTGCTAAGGTGGCTCACGTCTATGATGAACGCAATGAAGCCGTGAAGGAGCTCATACGACAAGTCATTAAAAAAGCTCATAAATGTAATCGTAAAGTGGGAATCTGTGGTCAAGCTCCTTCTGATTTTCTTGATTTTGCCACCTTTCTGGTTGAAGAAGGTATCGATTCAATTTCACTGAGCCCTGACACCGTTATTAAGACTTCCATCGCAATTGCCAAAATTGAAAAATAATTGTAGCGACGAGGCTTTGCCTCATCTGTACAAAATTTGAATTTTTTTGAGTTTACTGCTAGGATAATAAGCGAGGCTGAAATAGCCTCGCTTTATATCTTTGGAGAGTTCGCATAGTTGGTCTAGTGCGCGCGCTTGGAAAGCGCGTGTACCGCAAGGTACCGAGGGTTCGAATCCCTCACTCTCCGC